>PUOG01000266.1 GCA_003552745.1 Spirochaetaceae bacterium | reverse complement strand
CTATCCGCCTCCGGAGCGAGGAGGGCACGCATGCGCGGCCCACGACGCCGCCATATCTCGCGATAGAGCTCCCGCAGATCGCGCGCGAATCCGGGGTAGCGCGAGGAGAGCAGCGCGGCGATCCGCCGATACTCGAGATAGCTCCACAGCTCGGCGGCGAAATCGGGAGTCGGAAAGAGGAAGCTGAACTCCTCGTGGTGCGTTCGCAACAGCTCGACGCTCACGCCGCCGGGATAGGAGAGGTCGACCTCGCCCGAGACGCGCTCCTGCAGCTTTACCGATTGTCCGCGGTAGCGCCTGCGAAGTGTTTCCATTACGTCGGGAAGCAACGTACCGAACTGTTCGCGAATGTCGCTCAGTCCGTCCACTTCTTCCAGGCGGAAAGCAAAGGTCCCGTATCGGATGATGCCGGCGTTGAGTCCGGCGAGCACGGTGTAGACCTTTTCGTTTGCCTCTACGCTCGGAAAGAGCCGCATTCTCCCCGGAAGAAAGAGGCTCGTCCCGTCGGTAACCGGCCGCTCCCCGTCGAGCCCGCTCGATTCGAGATCGTGCACGGCCACCTCGCGCGAGGCAACGCTCGAAGCGTATATCGAAAGCACGTTCTTCACATCGGTGAGAACCGCGTACTGCAGCCCGAGCAGAGCCCGGCTCTCACGACTCTGAAAGCGCAGAAACGACCCCGCCTCTTCGATTCGACCGCTTTCGAGCAGCGACGCCCCTCGCGAGAGCCACCGTCTCAGCAGGTCGGCCGGAAGAATCGAGCGTTTCTCTTCGAGGATACGGGCGACATCCGGAAGCAGTGCCGGGCCGTATCGGGCAACGGTGCGAAAATCGCGCGCGCGTTCTGTGAGCTCTTCTGCGGATCCGGAATCGAGAGCCACGCGCATGAGAGTGGCGCCGTGCCGTCCGGCGGAAACCAGCTCCGGTGCGAGGCGAGCTATCGACTCATGAACCGCGCTCAACCGCCACCCGGCGCGCGGATATGCGGTGACGAATAGATAGGCAAGGTGATGGTGATGCTGGGACAAGTCCCACATCAGCTCGGAAAAAAGCGCAAGCTCGCCGCGCGAGTCGGCAAGCGCACACATTCCCGCCACGTCGAAGTAAACGTACTCGCTCGCCCCGGCGACCTTCGCGATCGAGCGCAGGCGCGCCTCATCGAGCGTGATTCGGCCTTCCAGGTCAGCGACCGCATTCGAGAAGTGCTTGCTGACCCGAGGCCGGTAGCGGTCGAAGAAGGCGAGAAGTCGTCGGTAGCTCTTTCGGTCGGTATGTATCACATCTCCCGTCCGAAGACCCGCTCGACGATCATTTCGATGGCGGAGATCTCGTCCGGTTCGTCGGTTACCGCCTGGGCGATCGCGAGCGAGCATGCCCGTGGAGCAAGAATACCACGCTTGATCAGTTTCGCGGCGTGAATCAGACTGCGCGTGCTCACCCCCTCTTCGAGGTCGATATTGGAGATGTTGCGGATATCGTTGCCGAGCAGCACCAGTCGCTCGGCGGTTGCCGCGTCGACACCGCTCTCGGTCTCCACGATCTTGCGTTCTTTCTCCTCCGGCGGGTAGTCGAAGGTGACCGCGATGAACCGTTGCTTCGTCGACGGCTTGAGGTTCTTCCGTATGCTCTGATAGCCGGGGTTGTAGCTTATGACCACCATGAACGTGCGCGGCGCCTCGATCTGTGTACCGAGCGTCTCCAGCGGCAGCAGGCGGCGAAAGTCGGTCAACGGATGCAGAATGACGGTGACATCCTTGCGCGCTTCGACGACTTCGTCGAGATAGAGGATCGCCCCTTCGCGAACGGCCATCGTCGCCGGTCCGTCGACCCACACCGCCTCGCCGCCCTTCATGATGTAGCGACCGGTGAGATCGCGAGCGGTGAGGTCCTCGTGACACGCGACGGTGTAGAGGGTTCCGACGCCGGAGCGGTAGTCGCGGACATCGGTCTGCATGCGATCTCCATTGCGACGAACACCAACGATCTTCTGGCCGAGGAGCCACGCCATGTACTCGACGAAGCGGGTCTTGCCGCAGCCGGTCGGTCCCTTGAGAAGGACCGGAATCTGGTCGGCCCACGCACGTTCGAATATCTCCACCTCATCCCGTATGGGGAGGTAGAACGGTTGTTCGGTTATACTGTACGAGCTCTGTACGAACTCGTTCACGGTCAGCTACCCAACTGTGGCGTTGAAGCCGTCGCCGCTTCCACGACGGACGCCTTCTTCTTCAGCGAGATCAGCGCCGAGTTGCGATGCGAGCTCCACGAGGGGGATCAGCGGCAGCAGAATCGCTATTGCGATGACGTTCTTCTTGTTCATTACTGAAGCGAACCGTAGCATGACCGTTCGCGGTGCGCAACGCATCGCCGGATTCTCGCAGTCGCCGGCGAATGCGTGGGAGTGTCCTACGCACGGCGCGGTCGAGAAGCATGAGCAATCGCAGCTCACGGTCACTGGGAACATGAGAGGCGAAGAGTGTGCGGAGGATGATGTCTGTTGCCCGTCGAATACAGTGCGAGCGACGCGGCAGCTTTCGCTCGATCGCCCGGGCCCAGCTGCGATAGCCGGTGACCGTCGGTTCCTCTACTCCGCTCGTTCGTGCGGCGGCGATGAGCCGGCCGGTCAGCCAGTCGAACCGCGCGATCCGGTGTTTAAGCTGCTGTCGCCTGCGGTACATTTTCAGCGCGACGAACGCGGCGACGGTGAGAAGAACCACAGCGATGATCGCGGCGAACCCCTCGGCTGTGAGACGAATGCGGCGAATCAACACCATCGCACCCGGTTCGCCTTCCGCAACCTCATCTTCGGCTGCGACCTCGTCGAGCGTATCGTCGCCCGGCGGTGTCTCTCCTCCGATCTCCTCGAGCTGGCGGCTGGTCAATTCGTCGTCGGCGCTTCGGAACCCGAGCGATTCGCTGACCTCTCCGCTCCTCATCGGGGGGGTCGCCTCCCAGATCGTCCATCCCTGATCGGGCAGCCATACTTCCGGCCAGGCGTGCGCACGCAGTCCGCTTACCTGTGTGGTCACCGGTTGGCTTGTATCGATCTCCACATCTCGCCCTGCGTAATACTCCTCCATCTCCGGATACGGCACATTGACCAGGAAGCCGGTGACGTAACGGGCCGGTATTCCGTTCAGGCGGGCGAGTACGACGAAGCTCGTTGCGAACTGAACGCAGTAACCCTCGCGCGAGTCGAAGAGAAATTCCTCTACGAAATCGCCTTCCCGCAGATTCGGCTCCGGCTCGAGCGTGTACTCGAAATCGGTCGCCAGATATCCGCTGATGGAGCGCAGCGTAGCGCGCGAATCATTCTCGGAAACCCGCAACTCGCGGGCGAGCTGACGCACCTCCGACGGAAGGTCTTTCGGTACCGACAGATACTCGCCGCTCTGGCGACGTCGTTGTTCGTTCTCCGGTCGCTCATCACGGCGAAGGACGATCGTCCCTCCGCGCTCAGGGGGGGCGTTGAACTGAAAGCCGCTGTCCATGTGTCCGGATATGTTCGTGTCATCCGAACCTTCGGGTAGCTCCACATGGCGAGTACTCAGCGTATGCGGAACCGCCTCGTAGAGCTCGGTGAGAAACGTTATCTCGATGTTCGCGTCCTCGGGAGCATCCGTATCCTGCAGGTTGCCCGCATTGCCCGCCGCGGTCTCGCGCATGCGGTCGCTGCGTTCCCAGCTCCTGCCGGAGTACACATCGAAGACATTGCTGCGGAGATAGATGCGCTGCCCCGGATACGCAGTGACTTGAAAAACCGGATTGTGCGAGAGCGCGGGCCGGCCGCCGAGATTGGTAGAGTCGAGCGAATAGCCGTACACGCCGAATCCGAAATCGAGCGGAAATCGCGGGAAGACGGTCAGCAGATTTCGACGAAGGGAAGGGGAGAGCCGGTGATCGATGTATCGGTTGCCGGGGGCGCTGTCAACGAACAGCGCCGGCACCGCGAATACAATCGCGCACACTATGATGCCGGTGGCGAGCGGTGCGATACCGCGCTGCTTTCCGACCGGCATCCGGCCGAAAACCGGGTGCGTCTCTTCGGAGCTCCGCTCGCTCCGTGACCCGATTGAGTTTGCCGCTCTGCGATACGAGGCGATCGTTGCTACCGCCGTCGGAATCGCGAGCAGGAAGAACAATCCCGAGCCGGTTGCGATTCCGGCGAGCATGAGCCCACCGAGGCCGGTTGCCGGCAGAGCCGGGCGTACACCGTAGCGATATACGCTTCCGCCGGTGAGTACACCGTGATACGCGGCAACCCATACGAAGACGTTGGAGACACTTCCACCCGATCGTCCCATATCGATGAGCCGAAACCAGGTGTCGTAGAGCGAGTACGGGACGATGAGTATCCGCGCGACGACGAGAAGCGCGAACAGCGGGAGGAGCACATTCAGTGTGATCCGGGCCCTGGCGGCACGTCGGGTCCGGTGTTCGTCATCGGGATCGTGTTCCGCCGGCAGCGTCTGCACCCGGAAGAGATTCAACAGGAACGCCGCAACCAGAAGCAGATACCAGAGTGAACCGCCGGCGTTGAGTACGAGTGCGGTCAGTACCGGCATCGCAAACGCGACCGTGTACGCGGCAGGTGTTGATCGCTTCGCCGAATAGCTCATAGCTCCACCCCGTCTTCCAGCTGCTGTATATCTTCTAACACATAAACACGGCCCTTTTGAATCCCCGTATACGACTGCGGCGCCAGCCGCTTCGCCTTCTCCCGTTGCTGCCAACTCCACGTGGTGGCCGCAAAGATCACATCGCAGCTGATGTCACGGAAATCGACACGGTACGGAAGCTCGATCAGATTCTCGTCGGGCAGATGGCTGATCACGACGACCGACGGTCGTGTTACCCGCCCATCGTGCATGTGCGCATTCAACACCTTCTGCGGGCTGAGATCGCCGTTGAAGCGTATATGACGTGTGCCGAGGTAGAACTCGTCGAACATGTGTCGACCCGCGCCGCTGAAGGTGTAGATCGGGGTTGATGTGCCGTATACGTCCACCGGTACGTGGGCCTCGAGCATGCTCCGTACCAACGACACAAACACCTCCATCGCGTGATCCTCCGCGTCTGCGCGAGCCGACTCCCGCATAGCGATGCGTCGCAGATCGAGATAAATCGCCACCCCCGACGTTTGCGAGCTGTCGTACTCCTTTATATACGGTTGTCCGTGCGCGGCGAACTTCTTCCACGCGATGTGTCGAATCGGCATGCCTTCGCGGTAGCGCGCGAGTCCGCGAAAGCGGCTCGGATCGGCGGTATGGCTACGTCCGGCGCCGCTGCGTGCTCCGGGCGTTCCCGCCGGTGCACCGAGGTGGCGGATCGACAGATTCAGAATCCTCGGGTAGACATGGAAATCGACGATCTCCGGGCGTGTTCGGAGCGTGATCCAGCCGAGCATATCGTCTATTTCCGCCGGACCGACCTGTAGCCGGTAATCGCCGCGGTGGCGACAGTCGACGGTGTGAACCAGTCGTCTACTCCTCGCTCCGGTAAGAACGACTCTCTCGACGCCCTCACTTCGCTCTCCTGCCTGGTCTCCGTAGGGGGTAAGGAGCCGCATAAATATCCGCCACGAGGCATACGGCACCTCCCTGGAGTGCGCGACGCGGCTCGGAATCCTGAGCATCTCGCCTCGCACCGTCGCGCCGAGCTGTGTTTCGAGCCGCAACCGCACCGACACCGCGGCGTATACGGCGTGCAGGATGCTGAGAATCGGAACGAACAGAAGCACCGCGAGAACGTAGGGGAAGCCGCCGCCGAGATATGCCGCGGCGAGGTAGAAGACGGCAACCGCGAAGAGGTAACCGGTTATCGGGAGAGGATGGATTGTCACGCGCCCACGAATGCGGACTGGTCTGTCCTGTATCCGCCGCGCCGTCGTGCTCATGTGCTTGCTACACGATCCGGTTTCGGGGTTTCAGTACAGATTCGTTCGACGACCGCGGAGGATGAGATCCCCTCCATCCGCGCTTCCTCGTTCAACACGATCTTGTGCGGCACGACGTACGCGATCGCTTCATCGACATCCTCCGGGATCACGTAGTTGCGTCCTTCGAGCTGAGCTACCGCCTGGGAGGCGCGCATGAGCTGCAGCGTGCCCCGGGGGCTCAGTCCGAGGCGGATGTACGAGTCCACCCGTGTCGCCCCGGCGAGTGCGGTAATGTAGCGCTCGATCTTCTCGTCGAGGTGCGTATCCCTGACACTCTGACGGGCGTGGAGGATATCGTCCGGGCCACAGACCGCTCTCGTATGCAGCATCGGATTGTCGGTGCGAAAGCGGCGGAGAACCTCCGTCTCTTCCTCCTGCGTCGGGTAGCCGAGACGGACGCAGACGCCGAAGCGGTCGAGCTGCCCTTCGGGCAATACGAACGTACCGGTGAACTGGATCGGATTCTGCGTGGCTATGACGAAAAACGGCTGTTCGAGCGGATAGGTCCGGCCGTCGACGGTGACCGACCCTTCCTGCATCGCCTCGAGGAGGCTGCTCTGAGTTCGGGCACTCGCGCGGTTGATTTCGTCGGCCAGGATGAATTGCCGCATGATGGCGCCCGGCTTGAAGACGAACTCCTGTTTCTCCGGACTCCACACGGTCATGCCGGTGATATCGCCCGGCAGGAGATCGGGCGTGAACTGGATCCGCCCGAAGTCCAATCCGGTACATGCGGCGACCGTCTTTGCCAGCGTGGTCTTTCCGACTCCCGGTATATCCTCGATCAGCACGTGAAGCCCTGCGAAGAGGGCCATGAGAATCGCACGTGTGGCCTCCGGCTTTCCCACGATAACCGAATGGATCTCGCTTTCGATGCGACGTCCGAGACTCGGCGATTGACTGTTGATTGTATGCGCATCCATAAAAATTATTCTTTCCGCGTACCTCCTAATGTACACGCCGAGCCGGGCGATCGACAATCGTTTGTGTTTGGAGCGCCGGCTCCAGCTCTTGCCGGGAACCGAATCTCACACAAGCTCTTCCATTACGGCCGTACTCTCGATGACGTTCAGCTCACGAGGCGAAAACACCTTGTTTACGTCGAGAACCATGATGAAGTCGTCGTCCCTCGAGATCATACCATCGACGAAGTTTGCGTTGATTCGCACCCCCACCGTCGGTGGCGGCGCAACTGCAGATGAATCGATCTGCAGGACCTTATCGACGGCATCGACAAGGCCTCCGATAGTTGCCAGCTCGTCGTCGTGATATACCTCAATGATCACCACCGCCGCACCCGCCGGAATGTCGCTCCCGTCGTTCAGTCCAAACTGGCGGCGGAGATCTATTACCGGAACTACACCCCCGCGGAGGTTAATGACCCCTATCATGGCGTCGGTCGCTTTGGGGACACGAGTTGGTTTACGGTAGGTGAGCACCTCACGTATCGAAAGCACATCGACGGCGTACAACTCATCTGCCAGGGCGAATGTAAGGTATTGCTTGATCACGACTACATCTCCGTGAACTCGTCGTCGAGTTCGTCATATCGGTTGTCGTCTGAAGAACTCTCGCTGCTTTTCTCCGCAAGACGAATGCCGGTTCTCGTGCCCGTCACTGACTGAGCCCCGTTTCCGACCGCGGAGCGGCCCGTTCCGGCAATCGGTTGATCACTCAGGTCAGCCCGCGGCCGCTGTCCAGCGCTAATCCGGGCGGTAGAATCGCGAGATCCGGAGCGGCCGTTGGACTCATACCCGGCGTTTCGTCCTGCATTACCGTTCTCGGCAACGCGGAACATCTCCATAAGTGAGCGAAGCGACTCCGCCTGTGCAGCCATTTCCTCCGCCGTCGACGCGAGCTCCTCGGACGACGAGGCGTTCTCTTGAACGATAACGTTCAGTTGCTGCGTGGACTGGTTGATCTGCTCGGTGCCGGTGGTCTGTTCACCGCTGGCGGCACTGATCTCCGCGATCAGCTCGGACGCACGCTGAGAGTCCGGGGCAATCTTCTGCAACATCTGCCCGGCCTCCTCAGCCACAGCGACGCTCGATTTGGTGAGATCGTCGATCTCCTTCGCCGCCTTCTGCGTATTCTCGGCGAGCTTCTGCACCTCGGCGGCGACTACCGCGAAGCCCTTTCCGTGTTCACCGGCGCGCGCGGCTTCGATCGACGCATTCAGTGCAAGCATACTCGTCTGACTCGCAACTTCCTGGATGATCACGATCCGCTCGGCGATGTCGCGCATTGCAACTACCGTGTTCTGTACCGACTCCGCACCCGACTGTGTGTCGGCCGACGATTTCCTCGCGAGCGCCTCTGTCTGGCTCGCGTTGTCGGAGTTCTGCTGAATGGCGCTTGTCAGTTCCTCAAGAGTGCTTGTGATCTCCTCGACGGTCGCCGCTTGTTCGGAATTCTTCTCCGATATGCCCTGGCTTGCCGTGGACACCTGGTTTGCGCCGCTCGCTACCTGAAGCACTGCTTCCCGAATGCTGCGTACCATTTGCAGCAGAGAGTCTCTCATGCGTACGAGCGCTTGTCCGAGCGCGTCTCGCTCGGAGGCGGGTTGGACCTCCGCGGTCAGATCGCCGTCGGCAATACGCTCCACCGTTGCTTCCTTATCTCGCATCGCCTCGATCATTCGCTCGGTCGCCCGAAGAAGACTGCCGATCTCATCGTTGTTCTTGATCTCGATCGACTGGTTCAGATCTCCGCGCGAGACCGCATGGAGTGTGTCGGAGACGTTGCTCAATGAGGAGGCGATGTAACGCGAAACCCACAACGCGACTCCGGCCGATACGAATAATCCGGCGCCCACGAGCAGGATGAGCGTGAGAAAGGTAGTGTCGTACATCGCCTGCGAATCGGCGAGCTGCCCGGCGAGAATTCGCTCCTCCTCCTCTACGATCTCGTTCATTGCTGCGCGCGTCGCCCGGGCGAGTTCCAGCGACCTGCCCATAACGAGTTCTTCGGCCGCCTCGATTGATTCGGTGGTGTTCTCGTACGAGAGAGCGAATATCTCGTCAAGCTGATCTTCGTATTCTGAGATGCTTTGTCGGATCGTCTCGACCGTGCCGGCGTGAGCGGCCTGGCCGAGCGACTGAACGTGGTCGAGAAGCTCGTGCACCTCGCCAATCAACCCGTGGGCGTCCTCCTCGAAGCCGGGCTTATTCGCTTCATTAACCGCTGCCACATGGTTGCGTTCGGCGATCAGCACCTCCGCAAGTCGGGTTTCGGCTTCCATGATCGTGACTACCGATTCTACGTCCTCTTCGACGATATGGACGAGCGTATCATTGAGCTCCGCCAACCTGCCGATTGCGAGAACCGAAACAGCGATCGTGATCGCTATTGCCATTCCGAATCCGATGATCAACTTCATTCTGATCGTTAAACTCATACTGCTTCTCCTTGAGAAATGTTCATATCGGACGTCGCTCGCGTTTTGTGCGCAGATCCGTCCGCCGTTTCTACTATCTTGTGCACGTCGAGAATAAGGGCGATGGAGCCGTCGCCGGTTACCGTCGAACCGGAAACCGCCGCGATGTTTCGACAGACGCGGTCGAGTGGCTTTATCACCGCTTGTACCTGACCGAGGATCGCATCAACAACGATTCCGGCCCGGTGTTCGCCGAGGCGCACGACCACCATCTGCTCTGTATCCGGGGCTTCGCCGGGAACCTCGAGATACGAGCGCAGCGAGAGGTATGGAACCGCCGTTCCCCGAATATGCGCGAGACGTCGTGATGCAGACCGGTCCAGTACATCGGCTGTCATGCGAAGACACTCGTCCACTAATCCGAGGTTAATCACATACTTCTCATCACCGACCTGGATCATGAGCCCGTCGATAATCGCGAGGGTGAGCGGCACCCGCAATCGCAGCTCACACCCTTTACCACGTTCAGACGCGATCGAGACCGACCCTCCAAGCTGTTCGATGTTCTTACGGACGACATCGAGACCGACGCCTCGCCCTGAAAGCGCTCCGGCACTGCTCCGGGTCGAGAATCCCGGATGAAAGACCAATTCGTGAATCTCTCGCTCACTCCACTCGACGCTCGAATCAATCAAGCCGCGCTCGATCGCTCGGTCGCGAATTGCAGCGGTATCCAATCCGCGTCCATCGTCGATGATGCGCAGCTGAACGTCCGTGCCCGCGTATTCGGCGACGATCTCGATTGTTGCTTCCTCGGGCTTCTCCAGCTCGATTCGTTCAGCAGGTGCTTCGATTCCGTGATCGACAGCATTTCGAAGAATGTGAACGAGCGGGTCTTTGAGCAACTCGCTCATCTTCTTGTCGATCTCCGTTTCCGTTCCGACAGTACGCAGTCTTGCCATCTTCCCGCACTGGAGCGTGAGATCGCGAAGCAGGCGGGCGAGTCCGTCCAGGGTGTCCGAAACCGGGATCATCCGTAGCGCCATCGCCGACTCGCGTAGGTCCGCGACCTGACGACCCATCTGCTCGACCAGATCGCGAAGCACACCGCCGCGAGCGCGATCGTTCGAACCGTCTGTCGACTGCTGCTGCATTCGCGCTTGCAGCGTTACGATCTCGCCGACGAGATTCACGAGCTGATCCAGGCGTTCTACATCGACGCGAATTGTTCGTGTGCGTCCGCCACTTATCACGGTGCTGTCGCTCGCACTCGCCCCGACTTCGACGAGGGATTCATCGCCGTTCGGATCGTCCTTTTCGCTTTCGGCGCCGGGGCCACTTTCCGCCGGCTCATCGCTCGATAGCTCCTCTATACTCACGAGGGCGTCGTCACCGACGAAGATGAACACGTCTTCCACCTCCCGCCTGGGTGCGGTGGTTTCCAGCTCGATGCGAAACTCGAAATAGCTGTTGGATGTGTCCAGGGCGTTCAGCGGCGGAACCGGCTCGACCTCGCGACACGTCACCTCGCTGCGACCGAGTTTGGCGAGTTCTTCGAGAAGGGCGTGAGGGCGTATCCCGCGTTCGAACAGCGTACTATACGGTTGGAACCTGATCCGGTACTTCACTTCGTCGCGCCCGTCGGTGTCGGGGGAGAGAGCGCGGTTCGCACCGACTTCTGCATCGATGTGCTTGGCGAGTGTCGAGACTCGATCCGTAATCGCGTCCGCTCGATCCCCGCCATCGAGCAAGGCCTTCATGCAATCCACCGATTCGAGTCCGAGTGAGCATACCTCCTGCGTCAGCGTGCGCTCACCTCGGCGGATCAACTCGAAGAGTGACTCGAGCCGGTGAGCGAACTCAGCGAGCGCGTCTCTGCCGAACATGGAGGAGTTGCCCTTAATCGTGTGTATCGATCGAAAGAGATCGTCGATTTGCTCTCGATCGGCTTCGACCTGGCTCTGCTCGGCCTGAAGCAGGGTTTCTTCCACGTGAGCGAGCAGCTCTCCACACTCTTCGCGAAAGACGGCTTGCACGCGATCGTCGGTCATACCGTGCCCTCGATCGGTCGGTGCTCGGAGGCGGCGGGTTCGTGGAAGGAGTCACTACGCTCTTCGGTTCCGGAGGGTAGATCCTCGAGCCACGTTCCAAATCCGGTGATCGAGACGAGTTCTCTAATCGATCGGCTGGAGTCGATTCCGTGGACGTCCAGTCGGCGTCCGAGATCGGCACATGTGCGACGCGTGGAAGCGAGAAGTTGGAGGAACGAGATGTCGGATTGCTCGACCTCGGATAAATCGATGACGATATGTGCCGATGTGGCCGCAACGTGAAGAAGCTCGTCACGAATCCTGGGAAGAGTGGCGATTGTCGCATCGCCGGTCACTCGGTACACATTCGGCTTGGGCCGATGATCGGTGGTCGCTGACACGGTGGACTCCTTGTCGTAGACATGAGCAACAGGCGTGCCAATCGCGTACTGACTGATGCGATTGTCTATGAGGGATGTTCGTCGTCGGCGCAAATGCCGCGAGAAACCGTATTTACCTATGTCAGGGGCTTGGTGTATGCCGAAATGCCGTACAGATAAAACGCCGGGTGTCTCGGCCGGTTGTGTGTTCGGGAGCGAACACACTGTCCGACATCCGGACGGGCAACCCTCTTCGGCCGTCCGGAAACCGGTCGGCTCCGCTATTGGCCGTCGGACGCGCAGCAGCGGAGCCGTGCGCGTGCGTTCGCGGTACGTACCCGAGACTATCCGTTTCGGTCGGTTTCGCCGACCTGAATCGAAAGCCGCGACATTCTCCGAAGGAGCGCTTGCCGTGAGATGCCGAGCGTCCGCGCGGCAAGCGTGCGGTTGAAACCGGCGCTGCGCAGTGCTTCCTCGATCACGACTCGCTCAACCGTCGCGGCGAGTTCGAGCGAAGCGCCGCCGGAGGAGCGTATCCGATCGCGAAGGACGTGGACGATCTCGGCAATCGGATCATCATCATCAACAGAGTTCGATCGGAGCTTCGTTGCACGATGCTCCGTTTCTCCGCCCCGCTCGGAGCGCGAGTCGTCGGCTACCCGAACCCTGTCGATCGAAGTGCCATCTCCGTCCGCAGACAAGTTGAACGCCGGAAAGCAATCAAGCGTCAACTCCTCGCCTTCGGCGAGAATAAGCGCCCGTTCGATCATATTTCTCAGTTCGCGAACGTTGCCGGGATAGTCGTAGTTACATAACGCGCTCAGTGCAGGCTCAGTTGGACGCTTCGCAGGGATCTTGAGATCTGTAGAGACCCGTTCAATGAATCGGTACACGAGCGGTTCGATATCGTCGCGACGCTCTCGAAGAGGAGGTACATGAATCTCGATGGTGTTCAATCGGTAATAGAGATCTTCCCGAAAATTCCCTTCGCCGACCATTTGTTCCAGCGGTCTATTCGTCGCCGCTACTATGCGAACATCGACACGTCGGCTCGTTGTAGCACCGACGCGTCGGACAGATTGGTCCTCGAGCACACGCAGCATACTCGCCTGCGCTCCGAGCGGCATATCCCCTATTTCGTCGAGAAAGAGTGTCCCGCCGTCCGCCGCCTCGAATACGCCCATCCGCTCATCCGTAGCTCCGGTGAACGCGCCTTTCGTGTGACCGAAAAGCTCGCTCTCGATCAACGCCTCCGGAATCGCCGAACAGTTCAAGGGGTAGAACACTTCACCATGTCTCGGACTCGATTCGTGGATGATGCGGGCCATGAGCTCCTTACCCGATCCGCTCGGGCCGGAGACGAGCACCGGTGCCCGAGCGAGAGCGGCAGCCTTCCGTGCCGTCTCGATCGCCCTCCGCATCGCTGGGGCGGAGCCGACGACCGTCCGGTGTGCCGATTCGGGATCGTCGAGCAATCGGCGTATGCGTCTGTTCTGACGCTCGAGTCGATTTCGCAACGAGTTCGCGCGGACCGTGCGATGGACTGCGTCCACGAGCTGGGTCAGATCGATCGGCTTGTAGAGAAACTCGTAGGTGCCGAGCGCGCGACAACGGTCACGTATCGCGGGGTCGGGATCGCCGGTAATGGCGATTACGCCGATCGTCGGAAACGAGGTTCGGACCTTCTCGAGGAGCTCGACACCGTGAACCTCGGGTAAGTGGATATCCTGAATCAGTATATCGAACGATTGGTTCTCGAGTGCCGCTATGGCCCGGCTGGGTCGGTGTGTACACTCCACCCGATAGCCGCACCGTACGATCGCCCGGCGGGCCACCTCAAGAACTTCCGGCTCGTCGTCGAGTATGAGTACAGTGTTCGAAACTCCATCTGACATACCGAGTAACTGCAGATCCTACTCTTCTCACGATAATAAGAGTCGTCACGTTTTGGGAAGTCAACCCGGTCCGGTCTCTCAGAACAGCCCTCGCACGGTACCGGTCTTCGTGTCGACGTCGATGTTTCGAAACGCAGGATCGGACCCGGTACCGGGCATGAGTTTGATGTCGCCGGCGACCGGAACGAGAAAGCGAGCCCCGCGATAAACGAGGAGGTCGCGTACGGGAAGCACCCAGCCGGTCGGCCGGCCCTTGCGATCGGGGTCGTGGCTCAGGCTCAGGTGTGTTTTCACCATGCAGGTGCCCATCCCCGCGAGGTCCGGATCGTTCTCCGCGGCAGCGATCTTCTCGTCGGCCTCCGGGGAGTAACTCACCCCGTCGGCCCCGTACACCTCGCGAGCTATGAGCTCGATGCGCTCCTTCAGCGAGGTGTCGAGCGAATAGAGGTAGTCGAACGATGAAACTTCCTCGCACGCTTCGGCGACCGCCTCGGCGAGCTCGACCGCGCCGTCGCCCCCCTCGGCCCAGTGCTTGCTTACCGCGACCCGTGCCCCGGCGGCTTCCGCCGCACTCCGCACGATGTGTATCTCATCCTCCGAATCGGTGTGGAAGTGGTTTACGCAGACAACCGGCTGCATGCCGCTTCTCTTGACCGTTTCGATATGGGAGATGAGATTCTCCACGCCGTTCTCGACGAGCGCCGTATTCGGCTCGGTGTACTCGGTCGCCAGCGCTTTGCCCGGCTTCACCGCCGGTCCCCCGCCGTGCATCTTCAGGGCACGGATCGTGCAGACGATGACCGCGGCGTTCGGTTTCAAGCCGGAGAAGCGGCACTTCAGGTTCCAGAATTTCTCGAAACCGATGTCCGCACCGAAACCGCTTTCGGTCACGTGGTAGTCGGAGAGCTTCAACGCGAGCCGATCGGCGATGATAGACGACTGCCCGATCGCGATATTCGCGAACGGTCCGGCGTGCACGAATACGG
>PUOG01000090.1 GCA_003552745.1 Spirochaetaceae bacterium | reverse complement strand
TCCAGTACGAGAGCGCTTCGGTATACATGCGGAAATCGTAGTGCAAGTGACCGAGTCCGATGAGCGCATACGCGTTATCGTGCTCTTTCTCGAGAACCTGCTGATAGAGTTCGAGCGAACGGTCGTAGTTCCGCGCTTTCCGATGGGCGTCGGCAACGCGTGTAAGGACGGTAACATTATCCGAATCGAACTCGAGATAGCGCTCCCAAACCTCGATTGCCTTGTTGAAGTGGCGCATGGCCTTATAGCAGTCGGCGAGGCCGAAGAGCGCGTAGTTATTATCCGGCTGCAGCTCGAGACACTTCTGATAGTAACGTACCGCTTCCCGGCACTTGCGACGTTTGCGGTAGGTATCACCGAGTCCGACGAGAGCGTAGTTATTGCTGGAATCGAGGTCGAGAATTGCATGAAATCGCGATTCCGCCTGATCGAGATTACCTTCGCGCAGGTGCTGATACCCTTCGCGAGAGAGATCGGTTATCGTGTCCCTCTTGGACTCTTCGTGCTCTTCCGACCGTTCAGGTGTGTTCATCGTGTGTTCCGTCTTCGGCTAACCAGTGTTTGAGGACACCGGCCATCCGTTCCGCCATGGATTCCACCTCGCGGGTCGCGCCTGCTTGCCAGTACATGCGAAACGCTTCGAGCGGTTCATTCTTCTTCAGGTGATGGTTTCCAAGGCGGATCAACCCGTCTGTATACGAGACCGTCAAGAAGATCCGCTTCGCTTCCTCTATCTTACCACGATTGAACAGCTCGTTCCCGCGTCGGACAAGCGAAGTACGCTGTTCGGAGGAGATTTTCGGCTTCGACCCGCGCGTCAGGCGCTGAAAACCGGGAAGTTGTCGGCTGTCGCGTTCGCTCATCGATTCCACCCGCGTCATGAACTATATGAGCCCCTTAGTCGACATTCCGCCGGCATCTCGGCGTCGCATTGCCTGGCGCAGGGCGAGCCCAAGTGCCTTGAAGAGCGCTTCGGCAAGATGGTGACCGTTGAGCGCGTAGCGCCCTTCGAGGTGAATATTCGCCCGGGAGCGGATCGCAAGTGCGTTGAAGAACTCGCGAAAGAGACTCAGATCGAAGGATCCTGCTCTCGGCTGGGGAAACTCGACACGGTAGGCGAGATACGGTCGTCCACCGAAATCGACGGTGACCTCACCGCAGGCATCGTCCATCGGGACTACCGCATGGCCGAAACGCTCAATCGGCTCCTGTTCGGCAATCTCCGCCAGAACATCGCCGAGCACGAGCCCGGTGTCCTCTACGAGATGGTGGGCATCGACATCGATATCACCGCTCGCCTCGACACTCAAACCGAACCGGCCGTGAAACGCCATAGCGGTAAGCATGTGGTCGAAAAAGGGCAGACCGGTATTGACTGTCGGCTCGTAACTCGTCTGCAGATCGCCACGAATCTCGATCTTCGTCTCTTTCGTCTCCCGCCGCACCGAAGCCGCACGTTCTGCGACTCGATCGTTCGCCATTTCCCGTTTCTTACTCATCGCTATCTCTCCCTGTCCCGTGCGGCATGTCCGGCCCTCCGTTTTCGAGGCGGTCGACGAGATCGCGGATCTCCCTGAAATAGAGCTTGTAGTAAGCCGGATTCGCGATCAGGAACACGCGAATCGTATCGAGTTCCTCCACGATCCGAAGGTTATTCGCCGCGAGCGTGGAGCCGGTCTCAACCAGGTCGACGATGCATGAGCTCAACCCGAGCAGCGGTGCGAGCTCGACCGATCCGGCGAGCCGGATAATGTCGACCGCTCGACCTTGCGCGTGAAAGTAATCCCTCGTAAATCGCGTAAACTTCGTGGCGACCGTCAACCGCTGTTCGGCCTCGAGCGGATTGGGAGTATCGGCGGGAGCGGCGAGGCACATCCTGGTCGACCCGTACGGAGCCTCGAGAAGTCGGACGAAGTCGAAACCACTTTCGTACAGCACATCCTCGCCACAGAATCCGAGACCGGCGACGCCGTGGTGGACGTATGTCGGAAGATCGCTGTTCTTCACCAGAAACGCCTCGAGCTTACCGGCATCATCCTTCACCCGCAGCTGTCTTCCGTCGAACGAGATATTGATTCCCGCGTCGGCAAAGTGTTTCTGGATCGAGTCAAATATGCGCCCTTTCGGAAGGGCGATCGTCAACGCCGTCTCCATGCGTTCTCCCGATGCGGCAATCGTCTACAAGCTCGTATTCCGGCCGGAGTGTCGTGCTTCTTCGGCCTCGCGGAGACGGTCGAGAAACTCCCTGCCGTCCGGCTCCACCTTTTCTATCCTCGGCAATTCGCCGGGCTTCGTGAGTCGCTCGATCCGGCGCAACATGATCGAAAAGCCGACCGCCGGCGTTTCCAGTCCGAAATGCCCATAGAGCGTGTCGTATCGACCACCGGCGGCGACAGCGGCCTCGGCTCCGGGAGCGTACGCCTGAAAGGCGATCCCGGAATGATAGCTCTGCGACCCGGTCTCCGAGGGGTCAATCCGGATACGCTCTCCGCCGTGCAACTCCTCGAGTACGCGTGCCACCTCGGTGAGCCGTCTCGTTTCGGCGAGAAAACGGGTAGCCGGAAACTCCGAATGCCGGTTGAGCTTGCGTTCGAGCTCCGTGATCGCTCGCTCGGTCTCGGCGGCGGTGCCGATCGAAAGCAGGAATCCGATAATCGCTTCCGCGGGCCCGGTCCCGATGTCCGATTCCCTCAGCATTGCGCGACAGGTTGTCTCGTCGTGTAGCGCAAGCGCCTTCCGAAACGCCTCCGCATCCGAATCCGACAGCGCGCCGGTGATCTCGTCGGCGAGTACTCGACTCCCGATATGCAGCACTGATTGCTGCGGCATTACCGCATCGAGCAGTTGCAGAAGCAGTACCGCCGCTTCGAGATCGCCGTCGGTCGTGCCGTCACCGATCAATTCGGCTCCGATCTGGAAGAACTCGTTTCGCGAGATATTCCGGGGATCGTCCGGCCGGAGAATCGTCTCGGCATAGTACACGCGAACCGGCAGATCCTCGATTCGCAGCATTCGTGCTACCTGCTTCGCCAGAAAGAGTGTCGCGTCGGGGCGGACGGCAAGAATATCTCCCTCCCGGTCGATCAGCCGATACATCGCCGCGGTGTGCCCGTCGTTCAGCAGCTGAGCGAACGCATCGTAATAGTCGAGCACGGGCGTGCGAATCGGCAGGTATCCCCAGCGCTCCATGTGCGCAGAAAGATCACCGACCAACCGCTTGTGGTTCCACGTCTCCCGTAACTGCAACCCCTCGGTGCCGCTCGGCTGATCGAGAATCGCTCGTCGCTTTGGATTCACCGCTGATACTCCAAGAAAACGATGGCGGG
>PUOG01000035.1 GCA_003552745.1 Spirochaetaceae bacterium | reverse complement strand
GGTTCTGCAGCGATCGATTCGCGAACGCCGCACCAGTGTTATGGGTTATGATCATAGGCCCCTCCTGGAGTTGATCTCCCGAAACAATCCGTGCTTCGGGGCCCCGCGGCGAACGACACGGAAGCTCTCGCGCATCTTCCGCTCCGATATGTCGTTGCTCAGCGGAGAGTTTGGCCGTCAACGGTATCCGTTCCGTGGAGTCGACCGACAGACACTCCGCTACCCGGGGCGAGGAGGGTATTTCAAAGATCGACGCGGGCTGCGTTAAGCGTCCCGATGCTTAGATCGTAGTTGCCTACTGGAGCAACTGCAAGACTGACTGCGGCACCATATTCGCCTGCGCGAGCATCGCAGTGCCGGCCTGCTGAAGAATCTGATTGCGTGTGAAATCGACCATCTCGGCGGCCATATTCGAGTCTCTTATCCGACTTTCGGCCGCTTGCAGATTCTCCGAACCGACGTCGAGCCCGCGGATGGCATACTCGAGCCGATTCTGGTATGCACCGAGATCCGCCCGCTGCTTGCTGACCGCCTGTAGGGCGTCGTCGACGGTTCCGATTGCCTGATTGGCTCCGTCCGGACTCGAGAGAGAGATCATCTCACCGGTACCAACCTGACGGACCCCCAGACCTTCTGCGGTCATCGTGCCGACATGAACGCGAATGCGCTGATCCATATTCGCACCGATGTGAAAGTACATGCTCGCGGTGACGACGTTGTCCCCCGTCTCGGCGGCGAATCGTCCTGTGAGCATGTTGAGTCCGTTGAATTGGGCGTGTGAGGCGATACGATCGATCTCGTCAACGAGCTGCGAGACTTCGACCTGAATCTGCATCCGGTCCTCGGCCGTGTAGATGCCGTTGGACGACTGGACCGCCAACTCCCGAATGCGTTGCAGAATATCCTGTGAGTTCTGAAGGTATCCTTCGGTGGTCTGGATGAAGGATACGCCGTCCTGAGCGTTGGTGGAAGCGCGTTGCAGCCCGCGAATCTGACTGCGTAGCTTCTCACTTACCGCAAGACCGGAGGCATCGTCGCCTGCGCGGTTGATCCTCATTCCGGACGAGAGGCGCTCAATGCTTCCTTCGACCGAGTGTTGCGTGATACCGAGCTGCCGTTGAGCAAACGCTGCTCCGGTATTGTGGTTGATGATCATAGCTAACTCCTCCCTGAATAAGTCGTTTGCGGGCGTCCTTGCCCGCGGCCGAGACGGTAACGCCCGTCCCGAAGCGTGTTAAGTTTTCTCCATCACCTCCCGATATATGTAGATAAGCAGAGCGCTGTCGACTGACAATCGAAGCCCGGACATACGCTACGCTATTCGTTTTATCGGCATGCTTCCCTATAGACTGTAGTCATAACGGCGAAAAAATCAAAGAATTCGGCGAAAATTCCGGCTGAGTCGACTTCAGCCGCACCGATTCCGGGCGCGAAAAATGGGTAGGGTTAAAGGATGGGGTTAAACCGAGCCAATTGCGTCAGCCCTCGGATTCGAGCTCGCGGAGGAAGTGAAGCGCTACCGGATCTTCGGGATCGTATTCGAGTACGGCGTGAAAGTACGCGAGCGCTTCGGCCGGCTCACCCTGTTTGAGGTGTACTACGCCCATATTCGACATCACTTTCGTGTTTTCCGGTTCCAGGGTGAGCGCGTCATGCAGGCGGCGCAGGCTCTCAGCAAGCTCTCCGATTTCCATGAGGCAGATTGCAAGCTCATTTAGCGTATCCGGATTCCGTCCGCCGAGCTCCAGTGCTTTCTCGAACGAGTACCGGCCCTCTGCGTACATTTCCTTTCGTCGCTGCGCCCAACCGAGAAGAAACCAGCCGTTCCAGACATCGGGATTGGTTTCAAGGAACCTGGTTATGCGCTCCATCGCTTCCTCTTCCCGGCCGAGCTTGATGAAGTCGAACGCTTCCTTGAACAATCTGTCGGTGAGATTACGTGCCTCGATCTCGTTGATGATGCGCTGTGCCTCGCCCCGTTTTCGGGCTGTATCGTCGTCGCTTTCGCTCGGAGCGGAGTCGTCCTCGCTTTCACTTAGAAAGCGGCGAAACAGTTCCAACGCGCGTTCGTGATTGTGTCGCTTGAGGAAAAAGAACCCGGCATTGAAACTCGCTTCGGCCGGTGTCTGATCGTGGGCGAGAACCTCACGGTAGCAGGCAAATGCTCGTTCCTCCATCTCGGCGGAACGCTTACTCTCCTCCGGCTCCGCGTCGGACGCCTGCTCGTAGAGCAATGCGAGGTTCAGAATGGGCAGCGGATTGCCCGGCAGCAGGCCTCTCAGAGCGAGAAAGATCTCCTCGGCGATCGCGAAGTCGCCGTTACGCGCCTTCAACACTCCGGTTTCGGTGAGCTCTTCCACGATACCCGGTTTGATGTGGTGTATGAACGATCGGTAGTAGTCGGAGTCGTCGTGGTCGGGCACGTATGCAAGCATCTTGAGCATGCCTGCCACAATCATCTCCCAGCTCAGCGATGAGCGGTCCGACGGGTCGGAACCGGGTGGGAACTCTACCGGTAGCTTCCGCTCCGGATCTACGGCGAAGTCGCCGACTCGCCGATGTAGGTCATCGGGCAGTTCCAGAAAGTATATGTTCTCGAGGGTATGATTCTTTCGGTCTGACATGTTCGTACCAGTGTTATGTGCCCGATCGGTCGCCTCGACGCGATCGTGCTTCGCGAAGGCGTTGGGCGTGTTGCTCTCTTTCGGCCTCAACGGCTTCGTTCTGTTTGCGAGCTTCTGTGGCTGCTTTCTCTTTCGGAGATTGCTGCAGCTTCAGATACTCATTCAGTCGTAGTTTCAGTCGCACCGGTATGCGGTCTTCATCGAATCTGATCGCTATCGCTGCGATATCGTCTCGACCCTCAACCCCGTCGAAGCGGATTATCGAACCTTCCACCTCGACGACCTCTCCTGTGTCACCGAAAGGAAGCCGGACCGTTGCCTCCTTGTTCAACAGCAGCTTCGGAACCCCGATGATCACTAACTTTGCGCCTCCAAAGCTGATGTCGCGGAGGATACACTTGCGCGGTACACCCTGAATGTGCAACTGAACTCCGCGGAGTCGCAGGCCGAGAAGAGCGGCAGTCTCTTCAGTCAGTGCAATCCGGACATCTTTCCGGTTTCTACTGTTGGCGTTCGCATCGAGCAAAGAGCCGAGGATGTCGATCAGACCGTCGGGCGGTCGTTGTGTGAACTCCAGATTCATGAAGGAGAGATTGCTGTTCTCACGGGAGTAGGGAGTAAATGCTGAGATTTTCGACGAGACGAGAAAACTCAACGGATCGCTCTTATCCGGCTGGATGAAGCTATACCGGAGTGAAACAAGGTTATTCGACGTTCGCAACGCACTCTTCAGGTTATCCCGGACATTTACGATAACCTTCGAACCCTGCATGGAGCTGGAATAGATGACGCATGGCCATTGAGACCCGGCACACTTCAGAAAGACGTCCTTCGGATTGAGATTGATCGCGTGGATTACATCCTTGGTGAACGTAACGTCCTGCTCAGAGAACGTATCGTAATACCGGGAGATCTGTTGACTCGTAGTAAACGCCATACCGCCTTTCCCGGATAGTACGCACAGCGGCTTGAGGCGTCAAACCTCGTCATCCGCCTCGTCGTCGTCGAGAGCCGAATCTATGGTATCTATGAGCCGCTGCGTGATGACACGAAGGTCTTGCGTACCGGTTTCTTCAGCATCGCCGACGCTCTGATTGCGGTGTCGTTCTTTGAAAAGCTCGTCGACGATCGTGAGCGCACCGAGAATGGCGATCTTCAGCTCATCGTTCGTCGAGACCGATTCGCGTACTTCGGTCAGCTTGTCACGATAGTATCCGACGAGGTTGCGCATATAGGCAGGATCCTCGTCACTCTGTATGGTGAAGCTGGTGCCGAGCAGGTCGATCCGCATGCTGTTAGAATATATCGAGCTCGGCGTTCTGTCCTGCATCCTCTTCAGTTGATTTTGCCGGCTCGGCCCCGGCGTCGGGCGATCCATCACGGTCAGCCTCGACGCCCCCCGTTGCTTCCGATTTTGCATCCTTCGTCGGTCCGGTGGCGGCCTGCTCATCGGTTGCCTCGGAAGACTCTTCCACCCGCGGCGTTATACGCTCCTGCTCCTCGGTGACCTGATCTTCGAGGTCATCGAGCTGTGACAGTGCGTTGATAATGCCCTGCTCGATTTCGGATTGACTCTCCTTGAACTCGTTAATCAGTACTTCGAGCTCTTCGATGCGTTTCTCATATCGGGCAAGGCGTTCGCGCAACGTGTCGTTTTCGTCCTGGAGCGATTCGATCCGCCTTACCGCCTTATGCACGCGAGATTCGAGAAGTCGAATCTGATCCAGGCTCACCATTTTCCTACGCCTCTACCTTATCCCGGGCCTGCTTCACGAGCGTTCGGAACGCATCGGGATCTTCGATTGCAAGATTCGACAACGCCTTCCGGTTAATCGCGATATCGGCGCGCCGCAACCCGTTCATGAAGCGCGAATATGTGACCCCCTCGTTTCGGCATGCGGCCGAAATCCTGGCGATCCACAGCGACCGGAAATCTCGCTTCCGTTGACGGCGGTCGCGATACGCGTAACTCTGCGCTTTTGCCACAGCATCCTTCGCGGTGCGGAACAACTTGCTACGTCGTCCCCAGTATCCTTTGGCATCGCGAAGGATCTTTACCCGTCTATCTTTTCGCCTCGTTCCATCTGTCGCACGTGGCATGAGTCTGTTCTCCTAGTTTGAGTTATCGATACGGAATCAGAGTGCCGGCTCGCTTCTGCTCGGCCTTACTGAGAACACCGGTTTTACGAAGGCCGCGCTTACGCTTTGTCGACTTCTTCGACAATATGTGGCGCAGCCCCTGTTTCTTGTACTTTACCTTGCCGTTCGGCGAAATCCGGTATCGCTTTGCCGCGCTTCGCCGCGTCTTCATCTTGGGCATAGTTTCATCCTTTCTGAGCTAATGATTGAGAGAGTTTCCCTACTATTACGCTACTTCTTCGACTTCGGACTTACGATCATGGACATGAAGCGGCCCTCCATCGTCGGCGGTCGATCGAGCTGGGCTTGACCGTTCAGCATCTCGAATATCCGGTCGAGCACATCGCGCCCGAGCTCGGTGTGAGCCATTTCACGCCCTCGGAACCGAATAGTAACTTTGACTTTGTAGCCGTCTTCAAGGAAATCGAGAATATGCTTGGTCTTGAACTCAAGGTCATGCCCCTCGATCTTCGGTTGCATGCGGATCTCCTTGAGCTTGACCTGCTTCTGATGCTTCTTGGCGTCCCGGTTCTTCTTGTCCTGTTCGAACTTATACTTGCCGTAATCGAGAAGCTTACACACAGGCGGCTTCGCTTGAGGCGCTATTTCGACAAGATCGAGCCCACGTTCCTGGGCCAAACGCATAGCGTCCGGTGTAGCGATAATGCCGTGCTGATTCCCGTCATCGTCGATCAGGCGCACCTCACGCACGCGAATCATTTCGTTAACCCGCAAATCCTTTGAAGCCAATCTACCTCCTACCACGTGGCGTGACGAGACTCGAAAGTCACGACCCACAATTCTGCAGCCGGCATGGGATGACCGGTTATCTACCCATCCCGGCGGGATATACGCGACACTATAGCAAGCGCCGCGATCTCTGTCCAGAACTAACCCGCGGTTGCTTTCGCAGTGATGGCATTCGTATGTCGACCTGAGAGCAGGAAATAGACGTCGACGGCGAGAAGGTTCCGGAGGCCTGCCGGTATCCGCCGGCGTCCGTTCATGCAGATCTGCCGGAGCACAACGAAATGCTCCCGGCGACAGAGCTGATGAAAATCTCGATAGGTGCATAGATGGATATTCGGGGTATCGTACCACTCGTACGGCAGGGCGTTGTTCTTCGGCATGCGCCCTCCGATGGTCAGCTGCACCCTGTTTTGCACGAAGGCGAAGTTCGGAAAACCGACGATTACTCGACGCCCGACACGAATCATCTCACGCAGGAGAACGATAGGTTGGTGAACTACCTGAAGTGTCTGGTTGAGAATCACGTAGTCGTACGCCTGCGAGTCGTAATCCTTAAGACCTTCATCGAGGTCGCCCTGGAAGACGCTTATTCCTTTCGCAATGCACTCGCGAATCAACGACTCCTCGATTTCGACTCCGCGCCCTTGGGCGGAGCGCTCCGACTGTAGACGCTGCAGCAGCTCGCCGTTTCCGCAGCCGAGATCGAGTACGGTTGAATCAGGCTCGACAAGCTCAACGATTCGATCATAGGAGATCGGTGATCTATGCATCAGATCCTCTCTTTCGCATGAGCGTGGTGAGAAACGCCGAAACGAGCGGCGCCTGGCGGTCTGATTCGAGGAGAAATGCATCGTGCCCATACGGGCTCGATATCTCGGAATAGCTTACGTCCTTACCGAGGCGCATGAGCGCACGCACGATTTCCTTCGAATGGTACGCGGGATATAGCCAATCGCTTGTGAACGAGAGCACGAGAAACTTGCAGCTCGATGCGGCGAAGGCGGCGTCGAGGCTACCCTTGGACTCGACGAGGTCGAAGTAGTCGATAGCTTTACTGAGATAGATGTAGCTGTTCGCATCGAATCGGTCGACGAACGTGCCGCCCTTGTGTTCAAGATAGCTCTCGACTTCGAACTGCTCGAACAGATCGAGCTCGGCACTCGCTCGTTCCTGCAGGCGGCGGCCGAATTTGAGCCTCATCGACTCATCGGATAGATAGGTGATGTGTCCGACCATACGAGCGATCGCGAGTCCTCGGGCCGGCGGTTGGGAGTCGTAGTAGTCGCCGTTGTTCCATCTGGGATCGCTCATGATCGCGTTCCGTCCTACCGCATCGAATGCGATACCTTGTGCGCTCAATCGCGCGGTAGTCGCGAGGCAAATCGCTCCCGATATACGATCGGGGAAGCTGGATGCCCATTCGAGTGCCTGCATACCTCCCATCGAGCCGCCGGCCACCGCGAGCAGCTGTTCGATTCCGAGATAATCGATGAGCCGCACCTGAGCCCGGACCATATCCGCGATTGTTATCACCGGAAAGTCGAGTCCGTAACGCTTCCCCGTTGCAGGGTTAAAGGAGCCGGGACCTGTCGAACCGCTGCATCCGCCGATTACGTTGGAACAGATTACGAAATAGCGGTCGGTATCGAACGCTTTCCCCGGGCCCACCATCATATCCCACCATCCGGGCCCCTTATCATCGGGATGATGATATCCGGCCGCGTGGGCATCACCGGAAAACGCGTGGAGAAGTAGGATAGCGTTGGAGCGGTCGTCGTTCAGCGTACCGTACGTTTCGTAACAGAGACGTACCGGCTTTAACTCCTCTCCGCAGTCGAGCTGAATACCCGGCTCATCATCACCATCGCCGAAGGAGTAGTAATGCGGCGTCACAATGCCGCAACTGCCTGTATCGTCGGATCGTTCTGCCATCGGAATATGCGAGACTCTAGGCACAGCGTCCGACCCTGTCAATCGTGACCCTGTCAATCGTTACTTGATTTGCTTCTGTCGGCCGTGCTACCTTCCGACGCCGATTATGCTGTTGTTTCTCCTGACGGCGGTGCCGCTCTCATTCCTGCTTCTTGTCGCGCTCATGGGTGGCGGAAATCTGCCGCAGAAGGTGCTGATCACTCCGGCCATACGGGGTGGCGTGGTTGCGCTGCCCGTCTACGGGCTGCTTTCGTGGGTGCAGGGTTTCGTCGGTTACGAGTACGAACCGTGGCCCCTCTCGCTGTACCATGGCGCTTTCGACATAACCGGTCCGGCGCTCCTCATTATTCTCGGTGTTACGCTGTCGGCACGCCCGCTTTTCGAAGAACGCTCGACCGACCTCTATATCGGGCTGAGCTCTTTCGTCGCCGGGTTCTTCTCGATGGTCGGGCTGCTCGAAGCAGTGTACTCGGAGCACTATCTCTCCGTTTACGACCTGTTCCTTCTTCCCTCCCTCCGAGTCTTTATCATGCTGCTTCTTCCGGCGCTTGTGACCGCCGCGCGACATGAATTCGGCTTCTTGCGAATCGTCTATCTGTTCGCTTCGTTGATTGTGATCATTATTCCCGTAACCGTTTCCGTCCTGTTCGCAATGCGGTTTTTCGCCGGTGCGATCGCGTTGAACATCGGTCTGCTCGCTTTCGCTGCGGGAATGGTCTATCTTCTTCAGGGACTCTATTTTCGATCGTTCGCTTGATGCGGCGGTCGTATCGACCTTTATCTCATGGTGATTGCGTCAGCTTCGGCGTCATGTCACGATACCGGTACGACGTGAATCGATCCGGTATTCGAGTACGATCAAAGCATTCGCGGCTCCGAATCGTCGCGGTGACGGCCGCGGCATTACTCGTTTGTGCGTGCGCCCCGCGTGCGGTGTTCGTGACGGATCCAGCCACGGAGGTCTACTACGGGGGGGCGGACGCGATTGAGCGAGCAGTGGGAGAATCCTCGACTTTAACTGACCGTGTCACGCACGAACGTGTCGAGGCCGTCGAGGGGGCAGGCGAGGCGCTTTCTCGTATCAGCGAGCGTCACCGACGCTCCACAATCATCGTTCCGGCGATTCTGCGTGATATGGCGCACGAACGACTATACGACCACGAAGGGATCGTCGTCGTGGTCGGTGCTGAACCCGATAATGAGCGTTTTGCTGCGGTGACGTTCGAAGACGGGGCCGGCGTGGAAGAGGTGGCACGGAAGGCCGTAGAGAGCTATCACGCGCTCGATCGCGACAGGAGCGACTTACCCGCGGAGAACGACGAAAACAGCGGAGTTCCGGCGCTATTCCTGCTCAGCGACGAGTCCGATAGCGCGATTCGCGAGCGAAGCCATGCGATCTATGATGCTCTCGAAGAGTCGCGCCAGGATGAGGCCACGATCGAACGGCGACGTTTCTTCACCGTTCCGGGAGATGACGAGCTGCGACGTGCGATCCGCGAAGCGGCGGAGTCCGAGGCGGGCGTTTTGATCGCGTCGGTAAGTCGTGGTTGGAGCGTTATCGAAGAAGAATCTGAACGGCACGGTCTGCTCCTAGCCGCCGCGTACGAGGTGGGCGCGGGCGGGCCGAGGAGCGATACGGCGGTGGCGTGGCTGAAACGACCCCTCGACGAGGTGATACGAGTTGCGGTGGGGTTGTCACCCGATGATCGCGCCGTGGTCGAGATGGAGGTCGGCACGGCCGACCGGTAGGGAGTTCGAGCGCTGCGTTTGACAACGCTATAGGCCAACCATATACTTCGAGATACTTTGCAGTACCATGGATGGGCTGTGTGTTAACACCCAAGGAGGAGTCAGGGATGAGAGACGGCCGCCTCTTGAGGATTTGTATGAGCGCGCTGTTCGTTCTCCTCGCAGCGTCTCTGGTCGGACAGGAAACTCCGACGAATATTCAAACCGAGGTCATAGAAGACTTCACCGGCGAGAACGATATACGCTGGACTGCTCGAGGAAGCAGGATGATCGCCGAAGGGTATCCGCGAAGTGGCTATCTATCCACAGGACCGGATGCGCTCTATCGGCAACGTCCCGACGACGAGCGGTCGAGTTTCGGCGTGAACGCCGCATTCAACCGAACCGGTTTCAATTATCTCCAACTGGTTCCGGTCGTTGTCGACGAGGACGGTGAGCAGGTTCCTACCGGAATCGCTATACCCGGTACCGCGCAGACGATCGACATGTGGGTGTGGGGCTCGAACCGGAATATGTACGTTGACGCCCACCTTCGCGATTATCGCGGCGTTGAGCACGTTATACGTATGGGAGATATCGCCTACGACGGTTGGCGGAATCTGCGCGCGCACGTTCCTGCGCGAATACCACAGACCGCAACGACATTGCCTCGATTCCGCGAGCTCGAGTTGACTCGACTCGTCGTATGGACGCGTCCCGGAACGCCGGTAGAGAACTTCTACGTATACGTGGACGAGATTCGCGTGCTCACCGATCTCTACGAGTCACCGTTCGACGGTGAAGAGCTTGCCGATCCGGAGTATGTTGATGAGCTTTGGTCGGACACGGACGTCGAGGAGTTCTAGAATGAAGCTTGTGTTGGTACTCAGCGCGGTATGGCTGGTGGTTTCGGCGGTTTCGGCTGTCGGACAATTTGGTGAGGATATCGATCCCGAAGGACTTGGTCAGGATGTGGCTCAACAGCGCCTTCGTGAGGTCTCGGTTACAAAGTTCGAGGATGCGGGATTCTTCGATGTCCTCATGTCCAGCGATTTCGGAATAACCGAGTTTCGACGCTTCGAGGGAAGCCCCGCGGGGAAGGAGCCGCTCGCTGCAGAGGCGAGCATCGGTTTCACGGAAGCCGATCGGTACGTTCTCGGTATTCGGGCGGACTTCTACCGACGAGGTAACCCGCGAATAATCGTTCGGCCGACACGGCCTATTGCCGTTTCCGGGATCGTGAAAACAATGAGTGTCTGGGTCGTCGGACGAAACGCGAATCACGATCTGTACCTGCTCATCGAAGACATCCGCGGCAATGAAAAGCAGATACGTGTGGGTGAGCTGAACTTCAGCGGATGGCGGAAAATGACCGTAGCGATTCCGCCGACGATCGTGCAACAGGACGATCGCGCATCGGATCGTACGGGAATCAAGTTCAGAGGCTTTATGATTCGACCGAACATGATGCAGACGTACGGAAGCTACTATATCTACTTCGATGACTTGAGGGCTGTTACCGATCTGTTCGGCGAGGAGCTGCGCGACGAAGACGATATGGTCGACGGATGGTGAGCTCTTTCTGCGATGCGGGGAGTGTGTGATAGCGGAGCGTTAACGCTGCTTCCGCTGCACTCCTCTTGTCGGACGTGCACTACTGCGTCTCGAGGTCCAGCGCGAAAACCCGCTTCGCATTCGATACGACCGTGGCTATGAGCTCGGACGCGTTCATCAGTCGGTGCTCGGCCACGGCGCGGAAGGTGTATCCGATGAGACCCGGATGGTTCGGCCGGCCTCTTCGGGGATGCGGTGCGAGAAACGGTGCGTCGGTCTCGAGCAGCAGTCGGTCGCTCGGCACAAGATCGAGAGAATCGCGAAGTGCGGCTGCGTTCTTGAACGTGACGTTTCCCCCGAAGCTTATCGAGAATCCGAAATCGAGAAACCGAGGAACCATTTCCGCCGGGCCGCTGTAACAGTGCATCACACTCTCCCGCTGCGGAGCGTTCGACGCAAGTACATCCAGAATGTCACCTTCGGCTTCCCGGTTGTGTACTATCACCGGTAGGCGAAGCTCATTGGCGAGATCGATCTGCTCGGCGAACAACCTCTTCTGTTGTGTGGCGGTCCCGTAGTCGCGGTGACGATCGATGCCGATTTCGCCGACCGCACATACTCGGTTTCGCCCGTATGCGCGACGGAGTTCGTCCAGCGCATGACGGAGATCGGGTCGAGCGGCGTTGGAAGGGTAGAGTCCGTGCGCGAAGTAGACGCCCGGAAAGCTGTCCAGAAGAGCGTGGCGATCGTCGACGTCATCCTCGGCGAGGCCGACGTCGATACAAGCTCGAAGTCCGGCGGCGAACGCGGCGTTCAGCACCTCGTCGGTTTCGAGTCCGCGATCGCCGAGCTTTGTAGCGTGAACGTGCGTGTCGATTTCGCCTCCGTAAAGAAACGGCGGTTCGAAGTGGTCGCGTGTGCCGGTACCAGTCATGATCAGAGTGGTAGCATATCGAAGCGTGCTCGTGTACCATGCGCCTCGTTCACGGGGTATGCCGGAGTGGCGGAATAGGTAGACGCAGAGGACTTAAAATCCTCCGGCCCGTAAGGGCCGTGCCCGTTCGAGTCGGGTCTCCGGCAGGTGTCGATCATGGAAATGGGCTTGGAAAGCATTTCGATAGGTCCGTTCGTTCTCTCTACCCGGCTTGCGATTCCGGTCCTCTCGGTTGCGGCGGCGGTGATCGTCGTTCGGTTTCTCGGCCCCGGAAGCAAGGCGACCCGGCAATCTGCGGCTGACGCGGTCGTTTCACTTGCGCTTGCGTTCGCAGTCCCCTGGAAACTGACTCCAATTATCTCTCAGACCGAAGCGGTGCTTCGCGATCCTCGCGTACTACTGGTTGCCCCCGGCGGTAGACTCGGGGTGGTGCTCGGGCTGATCGGTGTGGGAATTGTCCTGTTCTCGATGTGGCGGAGGGCGGGGTATCCGAAGGGGATATTCGCCGAAACCTCCCGCTATCCTGCGGTGGTCGTGACGGCGCTAACGGGCGCCGTTGCGGTTTCCATCGCGGTGCTACTGAACGGTGTTCTGCTCTTTGGCGGCGGGGAGAGCGACTCCACGGCGCCGGATTTCGCTTTGGAGGCGCTTTCGGGCGAGACGGTGACGCTCGACCGCGTTCGGGAGCGTGATCCTCAAGTGATCGTAGTCAACTTCTGGTCGACGTGGTGTGTGCCGTGCCGCGCCGAAAAGGCGGTTAAAGAGCAGATTCACGAGGAGTTCGGGGACTCGGTCGTGTTGCTGGCGGTGAACCTGACGGCAACCGAAACAGCTCGTGGCGATGTCGAACGCTTCGCCGACAGGTGGGAGATCTCGTATCCGATTCTGCTCGATGTCGACGGAAGCATGGCGAGAGGTTACGGGGTACGAGGAACGCCGACCACGGTGTTCCTGGATAGAGAAGGGGGCGTTCTCGAACGGGTTTTCGGCCCCATGACAATGTCGCGTGCCCGGCGTCTGATCAGAGCGCATACTGCCGGATGATGATCGGAATCAGCTCGAATGGCTCGTGCACGAGATAGTCGGGACGTCCTTGTTCGAGAAGTGTAGTCGAGTCGTACCCCCACGTCACGGCGGCAACGGCGACCCCGGAACGCCGCGAAGCCTCGATATCACGCAGCTCGTCGCCGACATATATGACCTCGTCGGACGGGAGTCGCAGACGTTTCACCAATGAGCGGATCCTGCCCGGCTTTCCGAACAAACCTCTAGAAGACTGAATGGAAGCGAAACCTCCGATGCCGTTCGCATCGAGGCAGCTGCGGATATTCTCGACCTTATTCGACGAAAGAATATGGGTCTGCACTCCGGCGGAGCGCAATTGTTCGAGCACCTCGGGTATACCGTCGTAGACGGGAAACTCATGCATCATATCGCCGAACAGCTGCAATGCACGGCGCGTGAGGACGGGAAGTCTACGCGGCTTTACACCGATGCGCCTCAGGCGTTCGTGTAACGGAAGCGCCCGCAGCTCGTCGAGCTGTTCATAGGACAACGTCGGAGTGCCGTGCTCCCGAGCGAGAGTGTCCATGACTCTTTTGATTCCGGATCGGGAATCGACAAGCGTTCCATCGAAGTCAAAGATAACTGCCTGCATTGATCTGCTCAGCGTACGGATTTCAGGAGGCGAGCGCAAGCGAGGAGCGAACCGAACGGTACTGACGCATTCGTCGCTGTCGATCGGCTGTTGCGGCCCATCAAACCGAATCCAGGTATCGCTCTCGCGCCTCCGCGATCTCCTCCTCGGTTGCTACCTCGGTGTTGAGCCATTCGATGACGGCGGCATAGTTGCGACTCTCCAGATCGGGAGCAAGATATCCTTCGGCAATACCGATTACGCGGAAGCCCTGCCGTAGCTGGAAACTGAGTGTCGGGTCGTACGCGCGCCCGGCTATAACCTCACGAACGTAGTCGTATATGTTCATCCGGTCCGCGACTGCATCGTAACCCGGCAAACGGGCACCGGCACGAATCCTCAACAGCCCAAGTCGTTTGCACAACTCCTGTCGCGCGCCGTACAGTGCGCTGCCGATTCCCATACCCTGACGGTTCGGGTGGACGAAAACCTCGGCACCGTACAGTGTGCGTCCTTCCGGATTGTGATTGCGGAAGGTGCTGTCGGCGGTAAAGTCGATATAGTCGTCCCCGATATCGTAATCGTCCCACAAGACGATCAGACTCATGGCGGTCCCGACGACCTCTCCAGTCTTCCGAGAAACCGCGACGAACTGTCCTTCAGGGAACAGGCGCTGATGTGATTCGAGCTCTTCGCGCGACCAGGCGAGCTGCTCGTCGTAGATCAATCGCGACATCGCCTCAATAGCCGCGAAATCCTCCGGCTTTGTCGTTCGAACGAGGACCTTCGTCTTTTTTCTTCGTATCACAGTTTCACTACATCGATGTTGTGTGTCAGTTCCATCGTGTGCCGCGCATCCGAGAGTGGAAGCACGGTTCCGAATGTTCGACTCGAATCAATAGCCCGCAGATCGAGCTCGGCGATTGCGACCATGTCCTGGTTAAGCACCCCTTCGGTCTCGATCCCGTCGCGAGCGAACGGATAGTCGCACGGCGTGAGCACCGCGGCGGTACCATAGTTCAACGAAAGATCAGGTACCCACGGCAGGCCGCCTACCGTCGGGGAGTGGATCACGTAGACTTGATTCTCGATTGCGCGCGCATGGGCACAGTAACGAACGCGGAGAAATCCGTGACGATCGTCGGTGCTGCTGGGTACGGCGAGTATATCGATTCCGTACCGGGCAAGGCTCCTTACGAGCTCCGGGAACTCCACGTCGTAACAGACCGCTACCGCCATTCGACCGAACTCCGTATCGAATACCGTAAGGCGATCACGCTCGAGTACGTTCCAGTCGTCGCGCTCGAAGCGGGTCATGTGGAGTTTGCCCTGGCTGTGCCATTCACCGCTCGGAGAGAAGACGTAACTATCGTTGCGTACCCGCCCGTCGTCGT
>PUOG01000147.1 GCA_003552745.1 Spirochaetaceae bacterium | reverse complement strand
GACGGACTTCGATGAGCTCGAATCGTGGATGCGGGAGAACCCCGGCCGGTTCGCCTATGTAGCGCCGCCGCAGTACATCGGAAGCACGTTCGTGCAGACGGTCGCGTACGCCATGAATCCAAACGGTACGACGTACGAGCCGTTTCAAAACGATCCGGCGGAGTTTACGCCGTCGGAGCTCGCCCAACTGCTCGAGCCGACGTTCGAGTTCCTCCGCCGTATCGAACCGTTTCTGCTCGGCGGCAGCGGTGTCGAGGGCTCGCCGGGTTCGCCGAACTATCCTGCCGAGCCGTCGGCCCTCGAGGGGCGTTTCGTCGGGGGAGAAATCGACTTCACCATGGAGTTCGGCATCTACGATGTCGATCGCGATATCCGGCGAGGACATTTCCCCGAGACGACCGAGCAGTTCGTCTTCCCCGACACCGGCATGATCGCCAACAAGAGCTTTCTCGCGATACCTTCGAATGCACCGAACCCGGCAGCCGCGCTCGTGGCCATAAATGCGCTGTCCACTCCGGAGAGTCACCTTTCCAAGCTGGTCGATATCGGATACGAGCTCGGTGTGGATGCTCCGCTGCTCGATCCGGAGATGCAGCGGCGGGTCGAGGAGGACGCTCCGGACCTGCGCGGAGTGACCGCCGAAGAGCTTTCGGATGCGACGGTACCCGACACGAACGCCCGGCTCGTGGACGTTCTCGATGAGATCTGGCTGGAGTACATCGGCGAACGTTCCGGGCGAGAGTTCGAGGCCGTCGTCGAAGATGCCTGGAGCGCGGTGGTCGAGCCGTAGTAATCGCTTGACCGCGACCGGAACGAACAGTGGTGATCCGCACGGAAACGAAGCGTGAACCGGAATCGGCAGCCGCTCAGTGGTCGCGGCGCCGGCGACGAATACGAGGCCTCACGATCGTGGCGATGCTCGCCCCCGCGGTAGGAACGCTTCTCGCCCTTTACGTCGGGCCTCTCCTGTTCGCGCTGCTACAGAGTCTCGGCCACGCACCGATCTACCGGGTAACCATCTTTCCGAGCCTGGTCTTCTTTCAGCGAGTGCTCGGTGCCCCACGTTTCTGGATTTCGCTCTACTACACGCTTTACTACGCGGTCGTACCGACGGTTCTCGCGACGGTGGCCGGCGTAGTGCTCGCGCTTCTGCTGAACCGTACGTTTCGCGGGAGACGCTTTTTCAGCTTCTTTCTCAGATTGCCGGTCGTAGTTCCGTACCTCGTCGGCGCGGCGATGGTCGTAGCGCTCTTTTCGAACGGCGGTCTTATCGCACGGGTGCTGTACGCGGCGGGGATGATCGAACAGACCGGCGATTTCCCGCGTATTCTGTTCACCTCCGGTGGATACGGGATCATGCTTGCTTTCCTCTTCAAACAGATTCCGTTCACGACAATGGTGGTCGGCTCGGTCCTCGCCGGTGTCGATCCGGAGTATGAGGAGGTTGCGCGGACGCTCGGGGCGAGCCGGCGGCAGACTTTCCGATATGTGCTTCTGCCGCGCATCCTTCCCGGAGTCGTTACCGCTTCGATACTCGTATTCGCGTTCAACTTCGAGTCGTATGAGATTCCGTACCTGCTCGGAGCAACGTTCCCGAATACCCTGCCGGTAGAGGCGTTGCGACGGTTCAACGCACCCGACTATACGAGACGTCCGGAGGCGATGGCGTACGTGGTCGTGATTGCTCTCGTTTCCGGGCTCCTACTCTTCCTCTATCTGAGAGCGTACCGAAGGTACGAGCGGTCGCGAGGGGGTGCGTGAAAGATGGAGCACTCGGGTCTGTATACCGGCCGACAATCCCGGTTCGGATGGATCATCGTGATTGCGGCTTTTGTCGTCTTCTTCTTCCCCTTTGTACCGCTGGTGGTGGCGTCGTTCTCCTTCCGCTGGCACTGGCCGGCACTGCTGCCGACCGAATGGCTGCCGCACGGACGCGAGGTCTCACCGTTCCCGATCGGATGGGACTATCTCTTCTCGCCGATTTCCGGTCTCGGAGCGGCGTTTTTCAACACGGTGGTCATCGCGCTCGCGACGGCGGTCGTCGCGGTGACGTTGAGCTTTCCGGCGGCACGGGCGATCGCCCGCTATCGCTTCCCCGGCAAGAGTGCGGTGGAGTTCTTTCTCCTCACCCCCGTTATCGTGCCACAGATTGCAGTCGGTATGGGGATGCTGCTGCTTTTCCTCCACGTGGGGCTCGCCGGTACGTACACCGGCATTATCCTTGCACACCTCGTACCGAGCATCCCGTATGCGGTGCGGATCCTGACGGCGGTCTTTCAGAATCTGAGTCCGGACTTCGAAGACCAGGCGCGGACGCTCGGTGCAACGCGAATGAGGACGTTGCGGCATGTCGTGTTGCCGATGGTGTTGCCCGGCATTCTGACCGCCGCGCTCTTCTCGTTTCTGATCTCAGCGAACATTTTCGTGCTCACCTTTCTGATTGCGCGCGGACGGCTGCAAACGCTGCCGACAATGCTCTTCTCGCGCATCGAAGGCGCGGCTCCGCTCGACGCGACAACCGCCGGTCTCGTGTTGGTCGTCTCGGTGCCGGGCATCGTGTTCCTTCTGCTGGCAGACTGGATCACCGGCGGGGGAAGCTTGATTGGTCGCGGCTTTATTGGAGACGCCGGGAGATGAGGCGACGCCGATGACCGGTATAACGCTGAGCGGACTCACCAAGTACTACGGCGAGCATCCTGCCGTACTCGACGTGAATGTAACGATTGAGCCGGGGAAGATCTTCAGTCTCCTCGGTCCGAGCGGCTGCGGGAAGACTACGACCCTGCGCATGATCGCCGGACTCATCGATCCCACCGACGGCGACATTCTCTTCAACAACGAGTCGATGATTCGTGTCCCACCCGAACACCGGCGAATCGGCATGGTTTTCCAGAACTATGTGCTCTTTCCGCACATGACCGTGGAGGAAAACGTCGGCTTCGGTTTGAAGATGCAGGGGATGAAGAGGCGTGACTGGAAGCCGAAAGTCGATGAGGTTCTCGAGCTGGTACAGCTCGCCGGATACAACAAACGCTTCCCGAAACAACTTTCGGGAGGACAGCAGCAACGTGTCGCCGTTGCACGTGCGGTCATCATCGACCCGGTCGTATTGCTTCTCGACGAACCGCTTTCGAATCTCGACGCAAAGCTGCGCGAGAGCATGCGGGAGTTTCTCGCAACGCTTCAGCGACGGTTGAGCATCACAACGGTGTTCGTCACACATGACCAGACGGAGGCGATCGAGCTTTCCGATCGAATGGCGGTAATGTTCGACGGTACGATTCACCAGACCGGCACGCCCGAAGAGGTTTTCGAGCAACCTGCCGGCGAACGTGTCGCCCGCT
>PUOG01000026.1 GCA_003552745.1 Spirochaetaceae bacterium | reverse complement strand
TTCGCGAGTTCTGTGCTTCGACGAGAAGCACCGCCGGAGAATCGCCGAGACGCTTCATCATCTCTTCATCTACCACATTCAGAGTGGCCTTGTTGATGAGTCCTACATCGATCCCCGACTCACGCATCTGCTCGACCGCGTCCATACAGCGATGGAGCATCTCGCCGTAGGTGACGATATACCCGGCGGTGCCGGATCGCACGACATCGTCCTTGCCCGGTTCGAATCGGTAGCCGGCCTCTTCGGAGAAGAAGTGCTTCGAGCCGTCTTCGGTCAACACATACGGTACGGTACTGCGCGTGGAGAAAACGAAACGCATGCCCGGGTCGTCGAAGACGCGCTGCACGATCGCGCGCAGCTGGTGCGTGTCGGCCGGGAAGTAGAGGCGGGTGTGCTCGGAGAGCTCGTCCACGCCGTTGTCGGCGTAAAAGACGTTGATGCCGTAATGGCACGTGTTGTCGGCGATATCGTCCACGCCGGCGTGTGAGAAGTGGCAGATCACGTTGCTCTCGTTAAGCCGTGCCATCGTGATTTCCGAGATGACCATCTCGAGGAATGCGCTGAAGGTCGAGAAGACGCCCTGGCGTCCCTTCTCGAAGCCGAAACCGGCGGCCGCGGAGAAGTTGCCGCGCTCCATGACGCCGCCTTTCACGTAGACTTCCGGCACCCGTTTGCCGACGGTGTTCAGTCCGGTGGAGCCTTCGAGGTCGCTGTCGATGACCATGATCTGCGACGCGCGCTCATCCTTCGGCAGCTTCTCGATCATGTCGGCGAGCGCGGCGCCGAACTCTTTGCGGTTGCTGCCTTTGTCGGAGGAACAACCGCGGAAGCTGCTCGGTCCGGCGAGTTTGCTGACGCCCTTCAGGTACTCGACCGCCGAGTTGTGCCCGTGGGCAGTAAGGTATTCGATGGCGCTATCGACCGAAACGACCTCGTGTCCCTTGTTCGATCCCTCGATACCCGGTACTCCGGGTGCCATCTTCCGGTTGTTGATGAGCGCGTACGGTCCGTCGGTATTGAGGGCGTTGCGTATTCGGCTGTAGAGGGAGTCGATGTCCTCCGGGTCGCCACTGTCGACGGTGAGGCCGTGGCCGGCGAGTGTCCGTTCGATGTCGTAGCCTTTCAGGTATTCGCTCGGATGACCGGCGATCGTTACGTCGTTGTTGTCGACCAGCAACTTGACATTCAGGCTGTTTGCTACCGCGAGGCGGGCGGCCTCTGCGTCGTTTCCTTCCATCTGGCTGCCGTCGCTCGCGAGCAGAACGACCTTCATGTCGGGATGGGCCCGCGCGACGCCGTTGGCGAACGGCCACATGTGTCCGAGGCGCCCGGAGCTGAACTTGATCCCGAGTTTCGGGTCGAGCTCGGGGTGACCGTACAGCCCGTGATCGGCTTCACGGTAGTGAAGCAGCTTCTCGAACTCCATTTCGCCGTTGAATGCCGCCAGTGCGTACTGGATGGCGACGCGATGGCCGGCTTCGTCGAAGCAGACCGGGTACACGTGATTGTCGCCGTGCATGAAGCCCTCGGCGATCAGCGTTTCCGGCACAATGCTGTAAGGACCACCGGTGTGGCCGCTGAGGCCCTTTGCGGCGGCGATCGCGGTGAAGAAGATGATCGTATCGCGGTACAACGCGATGTTGGTCTCCAGCTGCGCGCGCACGTCGGCAGACAGTTTTTCGGCGCTCAGATCGAATTTCAGCGGTTTGTATGCGCTGACATCTAAAGGAAAACTCATTCGTTTGACTCCTGTTCAGATAGGGTATCTACTTATTGTGTAATCGTACGCTATCATGCGAAGGTGACAACGGTCGAGATCGCGGGCGGGCACCAGTCTTTTTTCGAAAATTCCGCGCCGAACAGCGTTCTTTTCCTGTCGAATGTGATATACTTTTCTCTCGATCTCCGCCTTTCACCGCAAGTTCTTCCACAATCAGGGATCGTACAACCGAACTCCGTCCTTGGGGATCTTCGGGCCCGTCCGTGAGCCAGCGACGCGCGACGGGCCCTTTTACCGTAATTTCAGTTTGACTCGTGATTCGCCTGGTGCTTGACTTATTACGCAATCAACACTATTTTGGTTTTGCATAGGGTACGGGGGTATAGTAGTATGATGGATGAAACGCTCAAAGCGAAAACGATCGATCGGTTGAAGCGCATTGAGGGGCAGGTCCGGGGCGTAACCCGAATGATAGAAGAGGACCGCTACTGCATGGATATCCTCGCGCAGACGCGCAGCATTATGGCCGCGATGCGCAAGGTCGAGGACCAGGTCATGGAAAATCATCTCCACACCTGTGTCAGAGAGGCGATGGCGAGCGGGGATGAGCGCGAACGCGACGCGAAGATCGACGAGGTCATGACGGTCCTCGGCGGTATCCGGAAGAACGGCTGAGCGGTGAGAAGGAGTTCAAGCATATGAGTAGTGTGACGGATAATGTGACGGACAAGCAGACAACCAACGGAATTGCGCACCGCCTCTACCCGGTGCGCGGGATGAGCTGTGCGAGTTGTGCCGCGAGTGTCGAAAGCATGCTCGGTTCGCTCGAGGGAGTCGAGCAGGCGCAGGTCAACTTTGCCACCGAGAAGGTCTCGGTCTACTACCACCCCGATAGGGTAAACGAAGACGCCATGGCCGAGCGTATACAACAGATCGGCTATGAGCTGGTTGTGGGCGATGATGAGACAGCCGAAGGGGAGGAGACCGAGGAGGAACGAGCGGTACGGACGGCGTGGAAACGTCTCGCTGTCTCCGCCACGCTTGCGGCTATCGTCATGGCCCTTATGGTCGTGCATATGTTCGTCGTGCCGATCCCCGGCTATCTCGCCATTACCGCCGTTCTCGGCGCGCCTGTAGTCTTCGGTGCCGGTCGGCACGTTCATCGGGCCGCGGTCAAGTCACTGCTCGCCGGTCGTCCGAACATGGACGTATTGGTCAGTCTCGGCTCCTTCCCGCCGTTTCTCGTCGGCCTCGCCGGATTCTTTCTCCCGGTGCAGACCTTTATCGAGATGGCGACAACCATCATGACCTTTCACCTCATCGGGAAGTATCTCGAGGTACGAGCGAAGGGGCGCGCGAGCGATGCGATTCGCAGACTCGTGCAGATGGGTGCAAAAACCGCCCGGGTGCTTGTCGACGGTGAAGAGCGAGAGGTACCGGTGAAACAGCTTGCCGTCGGGGACGTCATGGTCGTCCGACCGGGCGAGAAGATTCCGACCGACGGTACGGTGATAAGCGGTTCGAGTCTTGTCGACGAGTCGATGGCTACCGGAGAATCGGTGCCGATCGAGAAAGGCGAGGGTGATGAGCTCATCGGTGCGACGATCAACAAGACCGGGCCGATGCAGGTGCAGGTCACGAAGGTCGGCGCCGATACCTTCCTCAGCCAGGTCATTCGGATGGTGGAAGAGGCGCAAGGGACGAAGGTGCCGATCCAGGAGTTCGCGGACCGGATTACCGGCTATTTCGTGCCGGCGGTCATGGCGATCGCGGTGCTGACCTTTACGAGCTTTCTGCTCTTTCCCGAGTTCCACCGCGGAATCATGGAGTGGGGCGCGAGTTTTCTGCCGTGGGTTAATCCCGACCTCACCCCGCTTGTGCTGGCATTCGTAACCGCGACGGCGGTGTTCGTCATCGCGTGTCCGTGCGCACTCGGGCTCGGAACCCCGACCGCGCTCATGGTCGGAAGCGGCGTCGGCGCCGAGAAGGGCATTCTGATCCGAAACGGCGAGGCGGTGCAGACGCTCAAGGAGGTGCGGGCTATCGCATTCGACAAGACCGGCACGATAACAGCCGGCCGACCCGCCGTCACCGATCTCGTGCCGGCCGAAGGAGTCGGAGAGGATGAACTGCTGCGACCGGCCGCAGGACTGGAGAACGGCAGCGAGCATCCGCTTGCGCAGGCGATCGTCGAGGCGGCACGGGCGCGAGGGATCGATCTCGATCCGGTCGACCGCTTCGAGAGCACCACCGGCCGCGGTGTCGGCGGCGATGTTGCGAACTCCTTCGTACGCGTCGGCAACCGGGTGTTCATGCAGGAGGCGGGCCTCGATGTCTCGCCGCTCGATCAGACACTCGCGTCGCTCGAGAACGAGGCGAAGACGGCTATGCTGGTGGCGGTCGACGATCGGCTGCTCGGCGTCATCGCGGTCGCCGATCCTCTGAAGGACGACTCGGTCCGTGCGATCGAATACCTGAATGAGGCGGGAATCGCGACGATCATGATCACCGGTGACAACGAGCGAACCGCAAACGCGATTGCGCGACGGGTCGGGGTGACCCGGGTCGTTGCCGGAGTCCTGCCCGACGGCAAGGTGGACGAAGTACGGCGTCTCCAGGAGGAGTACGGCACCGTTGCGATGGTCGGCGACGGCATTAACGACGCGCCGGCGCTCAAACAGGCGAACGTCGGTGTTGCTATCGGCACCGGCACCGACATCGCGATCGAGGCGGCCGACGTCACGCTCGTGCGTGGCGATCTGACCGCCCTCGTCTCCGCTGTTCGCCTGAGTGCGGCGATCTTCACCAAGATCAAGCAGAACTACTTCTGGGCGTGGGCGTACAACGCGGTGGCGATTCCTGTCGCCATGTTCGGATTGCTGCATCCGATGATCGGTGCGGCGGCGATGAGCGTGTCGAGCCTGAACGTCGTCTACAACAGTCTCAGGCTGCGTAGGCGTCCGATCGAGCCCGAGTACGCCCGTGCGGGCGCCGTGCGCGCCGGTTGATGCGGCGCTACCGGCCGTGGAGGAAGTCGTCGATCCGATCGTAGATCCCGTCGCGCAGGTGCTCCGGCTCAGTGAAGAGCGAATGCCTGGCGTCCGGGTACTCGATGACTTGGAGGTCAGAGAAGAAACGCCGGAGAAACTCGGTATTGTATTCGGCATCGACAACGCTGTCGCGGCCGGCCTGCAGGAGAAGCGTCGGTGTGCTCCGCGGTCGAAGCTCTCGCCGTCGCTTCTCCCACTCCAGATACGCTTCCGCCCAGTCGAGCGGAGCCTCGTAGATACCGAGCGGGTCGTGCTCCCGGGCGAACTCGACGTAGTGCTCATTCGAGCTGCTGCCGGAGATGCGCCGGGGCAGGGCGTCGATGATCGCCGATGCGACCCGAACTCCCATCCGCGCAAGCGGAAACGCGTAGAGGCGAACCAGCGGCGCTACGAGAACGATACTGTCGAAGACCGACCCGTAGCGCTCACCGTGCTCGATGATCGCCGCGGCGCCCGTGCTGTGTCCGATCGCCGATAGCGGCGCGTCGGCGGCGACCCCGGCGATCTCGCCGCGACGGACTGCGCCGACGACCGCCTCGATCACCTGCGCGTACCGCGAGAAGTCGTCGATCGCTCCGCGCTCACCGGAGGAGAGACCGTGCCCGGGCAGGTCGACGGCGATAACGGTATAGCCGCGGCGAAGCAGCTCACCGATCGGATAGCGGCTCATCGCGCTGTGGTCGAGATAGCCGTGGAGATAGAGCACCGCCGGCCGGTCGGCGCCCGGAGACTCGAATACGAAGACCGCGGTTTCGCCGAGCGAGTCGGAAATCCGCCCGAGGCGACGCACCTCCGCCTCCTCGCCGAGGCGGTAGTGGCGGAGATACGAGAGGGCGAGCGCCCGGCGAACGCTCAAAGGCCGGTCATCGGTCCGGTCGTCGTGCGGCCGATCCGCCCGGGGCGCCGGTTCCACTGCCGGCGCCCCGGGCGCGTCCCACAGCGGCCCGCGTATCTCGATCGGTGCATCGATCGGCGGAAGCATGGCGGCGAGGCGGGTGGCAACATCACCATCGAAATCCGAGTCGTCTGCGCGCTCTATCGCCTCGGCGAACGGGTGCTTATCGCCGCTCACGACGTCCCGCCCGTAAAGACCGGCGCACGAGACGAACAGAACGCCGACGAGGAGCGGTGCCCATTTCATCTACCGCTTCAGCCGGTCGACGAGGGTGCGAAGGTTCTTCCATCCGAAAGCGACTTCCGGCAGCTGCTTCTTGCCGATTTCCACGGTTCGGCTCGTAATGCGGTGCGCTCCAAGGTGTTCGTAGAAGCCGGCCGTCGGGTTATCCCGCAACACCCAGAGCATCATCGAAGTGAACCCGACCGAAAGCAATCGTGCGGCCGACTCGCCCATGAGTAATTTGCCGATGCCTCTGCCCTTTCGATCGCAATGCACGTAAATGGCAAAGAGCTCGCCGTCGTATCCGTCGAGCGAGGAGTTCGATCGCCCGGCAACGGCAAAGCCGACGATCATGCCGTCGTCCTCCTCGGCGACCAGAATGGGGGTCCCTACCTTCCGGTGCGCGGGAATGCCGCGGCTCCACATCTTCTCTCGCTCCTCGTAGGTCAGCGATTGGAGATGGTCGTCCGGAATGATCCCGCTGTACGTTTCACGCCAGCCGTCGACGTGTATTCTCGCGATTTCCGGAACATCATCCGGTGTGGCCTCGCGGATGTCATATGTCGTTTCAGTACCTGCCATACCTTTTCCCTCCTCCGTGGGCAGACGCTCCCTTGACAAATCGCCGGCACCGTTCAACAAGGTTATATGACAATTCGCGAGCTGAAAACAGGCGATACTGCGGATGTTGTTGCCCTGTTGCGATACGCGTTCGGGGCCATCTCGGATGCCGAGCCGACGGAGTCTGAACGCTCCACGTGTCTCAGCAACTACAGTCTCGGTGCGTTCGAAGACAAGACTCTGGTATCTGCCCTTCTCATCCATCCGCTCGACCAGGCAGTCAGGGGGCGTATTCTCCCGATGGGTGGAATCGGGGGTGTTGCCACATTTCCCGAACACCGCGGGCGTGGACATGTCAGGCAGTTGATGCTCGCGGCGTTCGAGGCGATGCGAGAACGCGGCCAGGTCGTCTCGATGCTCGCGCCGTTCAAGGAGAGCTTCTACGGCCGGTACGGTTACGTTTCTGCACAGCCGGAGGTGCGGCTGACCACATCTCTCGACGGCCTGGTCCACTGGTTGGGTCGCGACGTCTATCCGTCGGACTACGAGACGACACGAGTGCCGGCGATCCGGGTTCGCGAGCGCTATTGCCGCGCGGTAGCGAAGATGCTCGGTCAATACCACGGGCGCGCCTTTCGCTCGGATATCGGCGAAAGTGACTGGAAGTCGCGTGTGAACAACCGCGAGGCGGTCATTCTCTCGAGAGATGGGGAGGATGTCGCGCTCTTTCAGCTTGAGAAGAAGAAGCATGAGGGTTGGCACTCGCGTCTGGCTGTTACCGGCCTCTATTCGGCCGACGACAGGGCCCACGAGGCGGTGCTGGGGTTCCTCGCGTGCCACCGCGACCAGATCCATCTCATCGACATCGATGTCGGCGCCGATGTGCCGGCGTGGAGGTGGTTCGCCGATGCAAGCGAAGGGATAACGCTCCGTGGAGGCAAACCGTGGATGGTTCGGATCGTCGATGTCGTCGGTGCGCTCGACGGTACGAAGATCGGACGGCCGGAGGGCCGGATACGCATTCGTGTCGACGACGCGCAATGTCGGTGGAACAACGGGGTGTATTCGTTCGAGGCATCGGGCGGCACGTTGAACGTGCGCGCGGATGAAGGCGAGGATGCGGATGCGGTCCTCTCGATCGAGCAGCTTTCGGCGCTCCTGTACGGGGTGAGGCCGGCATTCCGCTTTCGCCGGACACCGGAGGAACGGGTCGATGCCGCGACCCATTCGCTTCTGACCGGTTGGTTTTCGTCGAAAGTGGTGCGCAACGACTGGTTTTTCTAATGAGGCGATCGGCGGCGGCGGCCGGCCGTCGAGTGCGGCGCCCCCCCCGTGCAAGCTCGGGTCGACGAAATCCACGCGCTGGTGCGGTAGCTCAGTACCCGACGTGCATATCGACCGCGGCGGCCGGGCGGCCGGTGCGCGCATACACTCGTATGTTCTCGAGTGTCTCGGCGAGCTGCCCGCGCTTGCCTTCGACCGTGTGCGACCCGGCGTGCGGCGACATAACCACGTTCGGCAATCGATGGAACGGAAGACGCGAAGGCAACTGCGCGTCGGTGAACGAGTCCGGATACCGCCACCAGCAGTCGATTCCCGCCGCGGCCACACCTCGGCTTCGGCGGGGCGGCGTGCGGCCGTTCGGACCCGCCGCCGAGCTATTCGCTGCCGCGCCGGCGCCGGCGTGCTCGCGGAGCGATCGATAGAGCGCGTGCTCGTCGACGATCTCGCCACGAGAGACGTTCACCAGTATCGCGTTATTCATGCGTGAAATCGCCTGCGCATCGATGAGCGCATGCGTCTCTTCGGTCAGGGGGACGGCGAGAAAGACGACATCGGCACTCTCAATCGCCTCGGAAACACCGGCGACGATCCTCGAAAACGGCGTAGCTTCGCCGCCGGTTCGTCGGCGCACTCCGACTGTCGTGATGTCGAAGCCGCGTAACAGCTGCGCGATCCGCCTCCCGATCTGTCCGGCACCGATTACCGCACATTCGGCGCCCTGCAGCGACCGCCAGTACTCGAAGATCTGTGCCGGGCCCTCACGCCGTGCCCAGAGGCCGGCGGCCAACCCGTTATGGAACTCGACGATCCGCCCCGCCGCCGCAAGTGCGAGTGTGACCGCCCGCTCGGCAACGATCGCCGCATTCCCGTGGCTGTTCGCGACGACAATGCCACGTTCGGAGTACTCGGCGAGCGGCAGGGAGTTTACGCCCGCGTACGGCAGAAAGTGGGCTTTCATCCGAACCGCCGCACGCACCTCCTCGGCGCTCATCGGTCCGCTTACGACAACGTCGGCCTCCGGAAGCATTCGGCCGAACTCCGCCCGGTCTCCGGCGACCGCAATACGGCACTCCGGAAGCTCCTTTCGAAGCGCGTCGATCTCCTCGGGGAACTCGAGCGCGAGATGATAGTGCCACGCGATCGTCACGTCGACGACCCACCGCTTGCCGCACGTCCGAAGGACGACGAGGCTGCCCTCCCGAGCGCCGTTGCGACCTGGACGTACTCTCCGACGTTTTCGGTGGTCAGGATTCCCACCACCGTCTCGCCGCGAACGACCGGCATACTGCGAGTTCCGCTCTGCTGCATGCGCTCGAAGGCGGCCGAGAGCATTTCCGCTTCATCGAGTGTCTCCACGTCGTCGTTCATCGATGTGCGAACCGGGTAGTCGCCTCCGTGCTCGTGAAGCGAGCGCGTAAGCTTCTCGCGAGTCAGAAAACCGACGAGTCGGCCGTCGTCTACCACCGGAAAGTCGGTCTGGGTGCCGGCGAGGAGCTTCTCCACCGCATCGTTCAACCGGTCGGTCGGCGAGAGGGTGCGAAAGTCGGTGACCATGGCTGCACGCACCGGCAGACCGGCGAATACGGAGCGCAACTGTGCCTGGCTCTGCTCCTGCGCCGCACCGATCCACACGAACACCGCGATGATAATGAGCAGCGGATTGCCGAGGAAGCCGAAGAACCCGAAGACGAGCGCCATAAACTGCCCGAGGCTGCCGGCGATCGATGTGGCCTGGGTATACGGGAGCTTCATGGCCAGAAGCGAGCGAACGATACGTCCGCCGTCCATCGGGAAGGCGGGGAGAATATTGAAGAAGACAAGGGCGAGATTGACCGTGAGCAGACGCATAATGAACGGCGCCTCGACGAGCGCAAAATCACCGCCTTCCGGAACTCCGATTTCGCCGGCGAGAATTACGACATAGAGAACGGCAGCGATCGCCACGTTGACCAGCGGACCGGCGATCGCGATTACGAACTCCTGCTTCGGGTTCTCGGGTATCCGTTCCAGGCGTGCAATTCCACCGATAGGAAGGAGGGTGATGTCACGTGTCGCGACTCCGTACCTTCGCGCGGCGAGAGCGTGTCCGAGCTCATGCAGCGTAACGCAGGCGAACAGCGCGAGAATGAACAGCACCGAAACCGTCGCGTCGGCCGCTCCGAGGCCGGCGGCGATGTCGGCAGCCCCGACCCAGATCAGCAACAGAAAAAACGTGACGTGAAGGCGAAAATCGATACCGACCAGGCGCCCGAGTCGTATAGACCACTTCATACGTTCAAGCGTATCCGCTTGACCCGCAGCGGGCAAGTCGGTCAACCTTCGATCTGCGTATGAACGGCACAGGTAGACACGGATTGAAGCACGTAATCTGGGACTTCAACGGGACGATTCTCGACGACCTCGAGCTCGCGCTCGAGAGTCTGAACTCACTGTTGCGCGCTCGCGACCTGCCGGTCGTTACCGTCGAAGAACACCGCGAGCGGTTTCGATTTCCCGTCTCCGAGTACTACCGCGACCTCGGGCTGGAGATCGAGGGCGATTCGTTCGCTGCTTTGAGTGACGAGTATCACGACTACTATATGCAACACGTTTCGTCGTGCCCGCTGCATGAAGGCGTCGATGAGGTCATGAGTCAGCTTGCCGAGCGTGGCGTTCGCCAGTACGTGCTCTCGGCGATGCATGAGCCGCTGTTGTTGCGGTGCATCCAGGGGCTCGGGATCGAATCGTACTTCGATGCGATCTATGGGCTCGACGACCGGCTCGCGCACAGCAAAGTGCTGCGCGGGCGTGAGCTATGTGAGGCGCACGGCATCGAGACGGAGCGTACCGCACTCATCGGCGATACCGAGCACGACATCGAGGTTGCCCGGGATCTCGGCATCCTCCCGGTTGCCGCTGCGTGGGGGCACCAGGCTTCCGGTATGTTCGATGCCAGCACCGCCCTTGTCGCTGATTCCCCGTTGGAGGCACAACGACTGCTCGCCGCCGAGACAGTCATCGTGGCCTGATCCGCCGTCTTAACAGAATCTTTGCATCCTCTTTCTTCGGATTTGGTATCGGAGGTCGATGCTGTCGACGGAGGTCAACGATGCTGAGCAAACGTGCTTTTCCCGCTATTGTACTGGTGCTCGCGAGTGCGCTCGTGACGTCGGCGATCGCCCAGGACGACCCGTTCGAGCCGATCGATCCGGACGATCCGGCCGCCGAGGATCCGTTCGACCCGATCGACCCGGACGATCCGATGGACCCCCCGCCCGACGATCCGCTCGAACCGATGGAACCGGTCGAGCCGGGCGAGCCGGCGGACGACCCCTTCGACGACCCATTCGAACCGGTCGATCCCGAAGACCCGGACGGTGATCCGCTGGAGCCGATCGATCCGGACGACCCCGCCGAAGAACCGATGGATCCGGTTGACCCGGAAGACCCGGCCGACGACCCGCTGGAGCCGGTCGATCCCGACGATCCGGCCGAAGATCCGTTCGAACCGGTAGAGCCCGAGGAGCCGGCCGACGATCCATGGGAGCCGGCTGAGCCGTCCGATCCCGAGGACACCACCGCCCCGGAGGACACGACCCAACCTGACGAAACCACGCAGCCGGAAGCCCCCGAAACGGTCCTCGATCCGGAAGATCTCGAATCGCTTGCGATCGTGCAGGCGGAGATGATGATCGCCCAGCAGGAGGCGCAACGGCAGATCGATGAGATCATCGCGGAAGCCGGCGTTCCGTACGAGGAGTTTCTCAGGATGTACTATTCGATGATCGGCCCCGACGGCGAGATCGAAGGGGACGTCGACGAGGACCTCGACGAAGAGTTCCGCGACGTCTTCGAGGCGGTGTACCAGATCGAGCAACAGGCCGATGAGGAGATCGAGGCGGCAATGGCGGAGGTCGGATTGGATGACGATCAGTATAGCGATCTCTCGCGAACGGCGGCCGAAAACACCGAAACCGCGAATCAGCTCGATAATATGGTTTCGGAGCTGATAAGACAGCATCAAATGCAGTAAAATACTCGACATAATGAACGATCAGGTCGTCCGGCTTCTCAAGAACCTGCTTCGAAAGACAAAGTCGCGACGCGCCGCGTGGCACTCCACGCGGCAGCGTCAGGAGTATGCATGCCGCCTTGAAAGCGGAATCGTGCTCGTCGATCGCTTTCGACACGAAAGCGGCGTAGACGGATTCGATCTTACGGTGCAGAATCATAACGGTGAGCGGATCGTCTATCTGTCGAGTGTCGATCTCGACGACGATGAGCAGCGTCGCCTGCTGCAGGAGCTGCACCAGGCGGTTGTAGATCAGGCGCTGAACATATCCGCTACCCTCGAGTCGATGATCGCTGAGCTGGAGAAGTCGAACTCCGTCGGCTCGAAAGAGGCGCCGATTCATTTCGGCGACGATATCGTGTATTAGCGGCGGGCGGGCATGACCGATGCGTACGAGTACATCGTAAATCTCTCTTCCGACTTCATTACCCTTATAGGCCGTGACTACCGATATGTGCTCGTAAACGACACCTATTGCCGCGCGCTCGGTGTTCCAAGGGAAGAGATCATATCCCGAGGCGTCGCCGATGTCTGGGGTGCCGAAGCCTTCGCGACGATTATCAAACCGAAACTCGACGAGTCGTTCGCCGGCTCCCAGGTGGAGTACGTCGATCGTTTCCGCCTTGGGGGTGCCGAGCGATATCTGCGGGTTACCTTCCACCCCTACCGTGACGACACCGGCGAGATAACCCACATTCTCACCTTCACCCACGAGATTACTGCTGTTGAGCGCGAGGGTGATGTTCCGGCGAACGAGAACGAGCACCGCGACCGTCTCACCGGCCTGCTTAATCGACGCGCGATGGAGGAGACCCTCGATCAGCAGTTGGCGCAGGCGCGACGGTCGAAAACGAATCCCAGCCGCATCCTGCTCTTTCTCGCGTTTCGCAACTTCAAATCGATCAACCGCACGCACGGCTATCGGATCGGCGACCTGCTGCTCGAGAATACCGCGCTGCGAGTCGCCGACTGTCTGCGCAGCAGCGATTTCGTCTTCCGGATCGACGGGGCGAACTTCGTCGTTCTGCTCACTGAAGTGGAGCGACCGAGCGACGCATCGTTCGTCGCGTTGAAGATCCAGGACGCGGTTACCGTCCCGTACCGCTATCGCTCGGTCGATCTGCGGGTGCTCTGTCATATCGGCGTCGCGATATTCCCGGACGATGCGGACAGCCCGGCCGAGCTGTTGCAGACAGCGAATTCGGCGAGCGTGGAAGCCGAGGAACACGGAGAACCATTTCTCTTCTATGATTTCCAGCTGCACGAGACGGCGGTCGCCCGGGCGCAGCTGCGCACGCAGTTACAACGGGCGTTCGAAGCGGAGGAGTTCGAGCTCTTCTTCCAACCGCTCGCCGAGATCGGCGACGGGGCGCCGCGTACCGTGGGCGCTGAAGCGCTGTTGCGATGGCATCATCCGGATCGGGGAATGCTCACCCCGGTAGGCTTCCTCCAGCTCGCCGAGGACACCAACATCATCCGTGCGATAGACAAGTGGGCACTCTTCGAGGTGTGCCGTTGCCTGGCGCGGCTCGAGCATGCGACCGGTGAGGCCGGAGGTGAGTTCACCATTTCGGTTAACGTCGGCACCGCAACGTTCATCGACCCCGGGTTCATCGACGTGCTCGCCGGCGCTCTGGAGGCCGCCGGCAATCCGGACGCCTCACGACTCTGCATCGAGTTGACCGAGAGCGGGTCGGTAAAACACGGAGCGGATATCGCTCGCAGGGTTGAGGAGCTGCAACGGTACGGTATCGGATTCTGGATCGATGATTTCGGAGTCGGCCAGTCGTCGCTTGCGATGCTCAAGCAGGTGCCGGCCGACGGAGTGAAGATCGATCGAAGCTTCAGCGAGGATATCGATGAGTCATCGCGCGAGCTGCACTATCTTCGCAGCATCGTCGACAGCGTGCTCGCCCGGGACAAACAGGTAATCATAGAAGGGATCGAGACTCAGGCGCAGCTCGACGCACTCGAGCGCGTACAGTGCCGTCTCGTACAGGGCTTTCACATCGGAGATCCGATGCCGTTTGCAGCCTTTGTCTCGCAGGTCGCAACGGGTGTACAGTAAGCGTATGAAGCGTTCCTTCTGGGCCTTTGCCGGCCGCTCAATCGTCGTTCACACCTTGACGTATACGATCGCGGCCGTCGCCGTGGCGCTGCTGCTCCACGGAGATGCCGATGCAGCCGTGGTGACCGGAGAGCTCTATAGAGGGCCCGACTCCCCGTGGAGTTTTGCCGGGCCGTTCTTGCAGCCGGTGCGCGGACTTCTGTTTGCACTGGCGATCTGGCCGGTGTGGGACATGTTCGTGTCGCGAAAGCTCGGCTGGCTGCGGCTGTGGCTGCTGCTCGTCGGGGTTTCGATCATCGCGTCACCGGTGGCCGGAGTCGGCTCGATGGAAGGGTTTCTTCGCACAAATATCGCAACCGACGTGCACGTCGCCGTGCTGCCGGAGCTGCTCGCGCAGACGCTTGCGTTCTCGGTGCTGCTTGTCCTCTGGGATCGCTGGACGCTGCGACGGGAGTTGAAAGCGTACGAGAAAGGAACCGTCCGTGCGACAAGCGGCATGGCGCGCTGCGCTCTCGTCGCCGCGATGGGATATATCGGAGTTGCCGCCGGTGGACTCGTGGTGATTGCCGCAAGCCCGGCGCTCTCGTTCGACGACCTGAGCGCCGACGCACCGGTACAGCTGTTCAACGTGGCGTTGATCGTCGTGAACTTCGTGATCGCCCGCATCCTCGCCGCGAAGCTCTTTGTGCCGGAGAAGCGGAGTACCGGGTTCGTCTCGATCGCATCGCTTGTGTCGCTCGTGCTCTTCGCCGCCGTCAATGCCGGCGGGGCGGCCCTCTTCGACGATGCCGTCGGTGTGCCGATGCCGACCGCGCTGATCCTCGCCGTCTACTCGGTCGCGAGCGTCATCCTCTGGTTGAGCGCGGTTACGCTGCTTCCGGGTGTGCCGGCCG
>PUOG01000353.1 GCA_003552745.1 Spirochaetaceae bacterium | reverse complement strand
GCTCCGGGGCCGGCAACAGCTCCGGTCGATTTCGCCCGGACGAGCGGTGGAAGCGATCGTTCATGAGCACGGTCGACCGTTTCGACAGCACGCCGGGCTGCGCGTTCGACCTCAAACAGAATTCGGGAGGCGCCATAGTTCACACCGGAGCCGAGGATTGGACCGACTACGAGGTATCTTCAACGATCACCCCGGTGCTCGCCTCGGCGTTCGGAATCATCGCGCGCGTTCAGGGCCTTCAGCGCTACTACGCGCTGGTGCTGAGCCGCGACGGGCGCGCTCGCATCGTCCGCAACCGGCACCGCGAGGTCGAGCTTGCCGCGACCGAGTGCGACTGGAGTCTTCGCACGCCGGTCGCGTTCGTGTTGCGTGTCAACGGTTCGCGGATTTCGGCCGATGTCGGCGGAGAAACCATTCTCGAAGCAGAGGATACAGGCGACGAGGCGTTAGGCTCCGGCGGCATCGGCTTCTACCTCGAAGAAGGACGGATCACCTCCCCGGCGATTTCGGTCGCGCCGGCGAGCTAACCAGCAGGCGACTTACCGGAGATCCTCCGACTCGCGGGTGTCCGGCATCTCCAGGACCGTCTCGGAGAACGTACCGAGCTGGTACTCCTCGGAAAGCGGTGCGATCCGCTCGCGATACTCCGCCAGCCGGTCCACCACGAGACCACGGCGGATCAGCTCGCGTTCGGGAAGCTCACCGAGGTCACCGCTGCGATCAAGCTCATCATCGAGCGCTTCGCGCAGCCGGTCGCGAACGGAGGCAAGCGCCGGGTCGTCGATGCGGTTCTCGACCATCTGCGGATCCGTTGTGGAGTCGTACAGCTCTTCGGGACGCTTCGCCTCGCACATCCACTGCGCCTGCGCATCGGTCAGGCGGCCGGCAGCATGGAGACGGCGCAGCTCGACCATCGACTGCTGTCGCTCCATGTAGGAGATGCGCTGGGCATACGGAAGCTGCGGGAAGTAGTTGCGGATATAGCGGTAACGGGTGTCGCGCGCGGTTCTCACCCGATCGAACGCCTCATCCATTCGGTCGCGGCCGGAGACCGCCGCCGCCCTTGTCGCATCCGACGGAGCACCCGAACCGGTGAGAAACGGGATACCGTCGGTGTCGGCCCGGTGCGAAGCCCCGGCCAGGGCAAGAATCGTTGGAGCGATATCGACCCCGCTCACGAGGCGGTCGTCGACCCGTGCGCCTAAGGGAAGCGGCCTTCCGGAGACGATCAGCGGTACGTGCACTCCTGCGTCGTAACACCACCGTTTCTCGCGCGGAAGACCGCGACCGTGGTCGCTCAGATAGATGATGATGGTCTCGTCGGCGTACGGTGAGGACTCGAGCGCATCCATAACCGCGCCGACATCGCGATCCTGGAGGGTGAGCGCGTCGTGGTAGCGAGCAATGTCCTCGCGTACCGCCGGAGTATCGGGCAGGTAGGCGGGAACCGGCGCATCTTCGGGGCGATGCCGCTCTGCGTCGGTCAGCTCATCGAGCCGCTCGAGTCGCCGGCGAACCATTCCTTCCCCGTCGATCGGCTCGCTCCACATCGTGCTTTCGTGGGTTATGCCGAGATTCCGGTACGCGAAGAAACCACCGGAAGGAAGCCGTCCCTCCCGCAGATCGTCGAGCCATTCGTCGACCGAATCGGCGAATCCCGAAGGCGGTTCGAAGTTGAAGTCGGTCTTTCCCGGCCAGCGAACGTGGTAGCCTGCCTCGCGAAGCGCCTGTGTGAACGTCCGCGGCGAGGTGGTGAGTGTCGAGCGCATGTGATGCGCACCGATCGACCACGCGTAACGGCCGGTAAGCAGCGCCGCCCGCGCCGGTGCGCAGACGGGGGCGGTCGAGAAGGCGTTCGTGTAGCGAAAGCCGCCGGCGGCGAGGCGGTCGATGTTCGGGGTGACCGCGTACTCGTCACCGTAGCAGCGGTGATGTACTCCGGTGTCTTCGCCCACGAGAAGGATGATGTTCGGTCGCAGCGGTTCCGCCATGCCGTCGGTCCGGCTATCGCTCGATGACGATTTCTGCCGGCTCGGGTGCTCCGAGGGTCACCCCCCGTGTGCCCGGCGCGCAGCCGGCGGCAATAACGCGCCACCGCCCGGAGCGGGGACGGCGTATTCCGTCCTCCTCCACGCAGGTGAAGGCATCCGCATCGGCGCGAAGCGTAATACGGGTTTCGCTTCCTGCCTCGTCTGCCGGCGGCAGCCAGACACGCCGGGTGCCGACAAGACGCGCGATCGGCTGAGTTCCATCGTTATCGACCAGCGCGGTGTAGAGCTGCACGACCTCCTCGACGCCGCGCGAGCCGGCGTTTCGGAGGGTAAGCTCGAGCTTCACGCCCTCGCCGCTATCCGATGCTTCGCGTTTTTTCTCCGCCGACGCGGCTACCTCTCGCAGCGACTCATAGCGTACATCGCTGTAGGTCAGCCCGAAACCGAACGGATACATCGGCTCCTCGTGCATGTAGCGATAGGTACGCCCGGTCATCGAGTAGTCCTCGAACGCGGGCAGTTGATCGAGCGACTTCGGGAAGGTTACCGGCAGGCGTCCGGTAGGAGCGCGGTCACCGAAAATCAGCGACGCAACCGCGTTTCCGCCCTCCTCGCCGGGATACCAGGCGAAGAGCACCGCATCGGAGAACTCGTGCACCTCCTGCAGGTCGAGCGGCGAGCCGCCGGTAACGACGGTGACCACCGGCGTGCCGCACGACTTGAGCTTGCGCAGGTAGTCGATCTGGTCGGGCGAGATCGAAAGATCACGCTTGTCACCGGCGAAATCCGAGGCGTACGCATCACCCTCCTCTCCCTCGAGATAGGTCGAGATCCCGATGCACGCGATTACCACATCGTGCTCGCTCGCCTCGTTGAACGCGTAGTTGAGCGGGTTGCGGATGGGTACGTCGAACCCACACCCCTGCCGGTACACCACCCAGCGCTCGTCACCGGCGCGCGTCGTGATCCCGTCGAGGATTGTCACCAGTTGATCGGAGGTGCCGTGGTAGTTCGCAAGCAGCACGGTGCTGTCGGCGGCAGCCGGCCCGGTGACGAAAAGCTTTCGCTTCGACGCATCGAGCGGCAATACCCCGTCGTTTTTCAGCAGAACGCACGACTGTACCGCCACTTCGCGGGCGAGGTCGCGATGCACATCGCACCCGACAACCGACATCGGCGTGTCGCTCCACGGCACGAGCTCATCGGGGTCGAACATGCCGAGCTGAAACCTCGTCCGCAGCAACCTGCGAAGCGACCGGTCGATATCTTCCTCTTCGAGCAGTCCGCGTTCGATCGACTCCATGAGTGACTCGTAGACCGAGCCGCAGTTCACATCACACCCTTTCTTGATCGCAAGCGCGGC
>PUOG01000326.1 GCA_003552745.1 Spirochaetaceae bacterium | reverse complement strand
TCGCCGAGAGTCTCGGAGGGTGGGATGCGCTCGCGGTGTTGCGCGAGCGGTGCGAAGAGCGCGGAATCCGGCTTGCAAGCGATATGGTGCCGAACCACAGCGGCATCGACTCGAAATGGGTGCACGAGCACCCCGACTGGTTCCTGCAGCTCGACCACTGCCCTTTCCCGTCCTACACGTTCAACGGGGAGAACCTCTCCTCGAACCCCGGCGTAAAGATTTACCTCGAGGATCACTACTACGAACGCAGCGACGCGGCGGTGGTCTTCAAGCGTACCGACTCGAACGGTGAGCGATTCATCTACCACGGGAACGACGGTACGAGCATGCCGTGGAACGATACCGCGCAACTCGATTATCTGACCCCCGAGGTTCGTGAAGCGGTGATCCGGACGATCCTCGATGTCGCGCGCAACTTCTCGATCATCCGTTTCGACGCGGCCATGACTCTGGCGAAGAAACACATACAGCGTCTCTGGTATCCGCAGCCCGGCAGCGGCGGAGCGATTCCCAGCCGTTCCGAACACGGTCTTTCGCAGGAGGAGTTCGACCGACGCATCCCGGAGGAGTTCTGGCGCGAGGTCGTCGATCGGGTCGCTGAAGAAGTGCCCGACACGCTCCTGCTTGCCGAGGCGTTCTGGATGATGGAGAGCTACTTCGTCCGGACGCTCGGTATGCACCGTGTTTACAACAGCGCGTTCATGAACATGCTCAAGAACGAGGAGAATGAGAAATACCGCCGAACGATGAAGAACACGCTCGAGTTCGACCCCCAGATTCTCAAGCGCTTTGTGAACTTCATGAACAACCCGGACGAAGAGACCGCGGTCGCGCAATTCGGAAAGGGCGACAAGTACTTCGGCGTCGCGACGCTCATGCTCACCATGCCGGGCTTACCGATGTTCGGCCACGGTCAGGTCGAAGGGTATGCGGAGAAATACGGGATGGAGTACTCGCGAGCGTACTGGGACGAGTCGCCCGACGAAGAGCTGATCGCGCGACACGACCGTGAGCTCGCTCCGCTCGCCCGGCGCCGGTGGCTCTTCGCAGAAGTAGATGAGTTCGAGCTGTACGACCTCTACTCCGAATACGGCGGGGTCGTAGAGAGCGTGTTCGCCTACTCGAACAGGGCCGGCGATGCCCGCGCGCTCGTCTTCTACAACAATGCCTTCGAAACCGTCTCAGGCTGGATACATACCTCGTGCGAGACGAATCGCAACGGACTGTCGACCCGATCGCTCGGTGAGGCACTCGGGGTTACCAACAGACACGACTGCTTCACGATCGCCCGCGAGCAACGCCGCGGTCTGTGGTATCTGCGTAACAGTGCCGAACTACACGAGCGTGGACTCTCGGTCGAGCTCCACGGATACGAGACTCAGGTGTTCGTCGACCTGTACGAGGTTCGCGATTCGGCCGACGGACACTACCGGCGGCTTGCCGAGGAGCTCGGCGGACGCGGTGTTCCGAGCATCGAGTCGGCGCTCAAGGAGCAGTTCCTTCGGCCGTTGCATACTCGATTCGACGAGTTCGTGCGCTCGGAAGCGTTCTCCCGGGTAGATGCGATCTTTGAAGAGAAGCGAGCGCTCGCCCCGGCCGACCGCGCCGCGCTTCGGCACGTCTATCGAGAGTTCGCCGAAAGCGTTTCCGAGTTCTCCGGGTTCGCCCTCCCGCCCGAAGAAGCCGCCGACCGCTTCGTTCGCATGCTCGCCGCATTCGAGTGCTTTCTCGAACTCGAGACGAAACATGGGCCGGTTGCTTCGGAACGCACACCTCGTCCGATTGCTCCCGAGCGCGAGCTCATGGAGAGCGCACGCCGGTTCATCTACGCGCCGTTCGCCGGCGACCGAAGCGCGATCGAGAGCGTCCTCGGTTTCGTCGTTCTCGAGCCGCTGTCGGTATTCGGCGAGAGTGACGGTGCCGGTGCTCCCGGTACCGTCTTCTCATACGATGCGGCGAGCATCGCCGACGACCTCATGCTCGGCTGGCGATGGCAAACGCTGCGCGACTGTCTGCGCCACGCGGTCGACCGCGGTATGGACGCGGCTCTCACACTTTCGCGCTGGTACGTCGACGGACACGGTGCGAGCGAAGTCCTCGATGCCGCGTTCTCCGAGCCGGCGCTGTGCGAGTACGTCGGCGTTAACACCTACGACTCGGTGGACTGGTTCGATCGCGAATCGATGCATTCACTCCTCTGGTGGCTCGAAGTAAGCGCGATCCTTACCTGGATAGCGGACGAGGTGGAGCTCGATGTCGCGCGGGGAACGCGTGTTCTCGAATACGCGAGCGAGCGGCAGAGCGCGATCGCGCGGGATGCAGAGCCGAGTGACGTTTCGGCGGACGACGGGGTACCGCCGGAGAAGGCCCGCACCGGCGAAGCTGCCTCCGGGAAGAGGCCCGACGAACAGACTGCGGCCCGTCACGGGCTTGGTGCCTTCAGGTCCGAGCCGGCCGGCCCCGACCGACCGTTCGACCGCGAGCGTAACACCCGCCCGTCGCCGCCGCTCGACGGGGCGACCGCGCGCGAGGCCGGCCGGCGGCTGGCACAACTCTACGGTGAGGTGGTTGTCCCGATGCAACAAGCGGTTGAAGAATCGGGATTCCGGGTCGATACGCTCCTGGAGCTGCTCGGTCGCGGCGAAGACGACGCTACTACAGCTTCTCAATGAGCATGGAGCATTTCCCGGAGGGTATCGGTAAGGTTTTCTTCTTCTGACCGAGGATCTCGATGGTGAAGTAGTAGAGCTTTTCGCTCTCGAGACGTATCTCCCACCCTCGCGAGGTCTTGTTGCTGAGAATCGTTACGAGGTTGCGTTTCAGAGATAGATTCTCGATTCCCATGATTTCGAGGGTCGGTATGATCCAGTCGACCGTCTTCCTCGGCAGGCTGATGTAGAGGCCGATGACGTTCTCGATCATGAGCGCTATCGACGAGAGCCCCGTAAAAAGCAGAAACATCGGTCTCGGAAAGCCCTGTTTCCCGCGCCACTTCGCCGGTCCTTCCTTGCGCGGCTGATACGCTTCCCAGACGTTTCCCTTCTCTTTGCCCTCCGGGTGCAGCGTGTCGAGCATATAGTAGAGGTGACGGATGGCGCACTCACGCGCGAGCTCGAAAGCGCCGTATTTCTCGAGACCTTTGATGATCATAAAGGTGAACGGCGGATAGACCGACCCCTTGTACCCACCGCCGCTCTCATCGAAGTCGGGTTCGTCGGCTGCGAGGGTGGGGAACGGGTTCTCGGTCCCGAATGTCGCCGGATTTCGCACGTGTGCAATTAACGGATCCGACTTCGCTTCATTCGGTAGCTCGGCGAGGAGCGGCCAGAACCCGGCGATAGTCTTGACCCGGACCTG
>PUOG01000158.1 GCA_003552745.1 Spirochaetaceae bacterium | reverse complement strand
ATCACATCGGTGCCGTGAGTGCTTTTTTCGGTCCGGTCGATGGAGAACTCCCCGCGCCCGTCGCTTTCCCAGCGCCACGCGGTCTCCTCGCCGGCTTTCCGTGTGATCACCTGAACGCGATCGGCTACCATGAAACACGAGTAGAAGCCGACGCCGAACTGGCCGATCAGGTTGGAGTCCTGCTTCGCATCGCCGGTCAACTGCCCGAGGAACTTCTTCGTGCCGCTCGAGGCGATCGTGCCGAGATTCTCCATGAGATCGTCATGGTTCATGCCGATTCCGGTGTCCCGGACCGTGATCGTCTTGCGGTCGTTCTCGTCGTACGAGATATCTATGCGCGGCTCGTACTCGAGCGCCTTATACTTCTCGTCGGTCAACGTGAGGTATTTCAGCTTATCGAGCGCGTCGCTCGAGTTCGATATCAACTCACGGATGAATATCTCGCGATTCGAGTAAAGACTGTGGACGATAAGATCGAGAAGCTGTGATACTTCGGTTTCGAATTCGTGCTTGGTAGCAGCCATTGTGCCACTCCTCCGTGGAAACATTCTATGTCGGGATTGGATATAGGATAACAGAGAAGCGATGCGATCGACAATTCACGGGTGCCGCCGGGTGACATGGTCGGCTCAGTGAGGAGGACGCGTGTTTTCTGCTTTCGACGTCGGGGACCAACCGTTCGCGTTGCTGTTTGCCGTACTTCACCTGGTACTCATGGCGATACGGATCCGTTTCCGGGCCGAATCGAACGACTACGCCCGGCCGTTGCTCAATCGGGAGGAGGGGGTCGCGAACGTCGTGTTACGGTGGGCGATCAGCGCAATGTTGATCGGCGCGATATTCGCCTATTTCACGCGACCGGTCCGTTGGGGGTGGATGTTCATGCCGGTCCCCACCGGGGTCCGCATAGCCGCGGTGTTCGGCTCGGCTCTTTCGCTGATCCTGCTTCACGCTGCCCACAGAGCGTTGAACCGTGAGTTTTCCTCGACCCTTCGGCTTCAGGAAGGGCACCGGTTGGTTACGTGGGGACCGTACCGGTACATACAGCATCCGATCTACGTCGCCTTTTTTGTCCACTTTTTCTGCACCGGATTGTACTCGCGAAGCTGGCCGATCGGTTTGTTCGGCGTAGCAGTCATATCGCTGCTCATGACCGTGAGACTGCGCCGCGAGGAGCGGTTGCTCGCGGCTGCATTCGGCGACCGGTACCGTAGCTATCGGGAGGCGACCCCGAGGTTTGTGCCGTGGCCGCTTCCTTCGAGATGAGTTGCTCCTGCATTCGCAAATGCGTTTTTTCGTCGCGAAGGGGTTGCCATCACCCCAACTAAATGTTATTTTCGCTATATAGATTTTTTGGGAGGTCATCATGACTCAGCAACTGACTACTGCCGATTTCAAAGAGAAGGTGTTCAACTACGAGGAAAGCAGCGAGTGGAGCTTCAAGGGTGAGCGTCCGGCGATTATCGATTTCTACGCCGATTGGTGCGGTCCCTGCAAAATGGTTGCTCCGATTCTCGAGGAACTTTCGGAGGAATACAAAGACAGAATCGATGTCTACAAGGTCGACACCGATGCCGAACAGGAGCTCGCCGGCGCTTTCGGCATTCAGAGCATCCCTTCGATCCTGTTTATCCCGGTGAACGACAAGCCGCAAATGGCCGCCGGGGCCCTACCGAAAGAGCAGCTGCAGAAGGCGATCTCGGACGTGCTCGGAGTGAACTGAGCACCGGTCGGTCCAGAGGCGTCTGAAAGACGAAACCGAGTCCGCCCCTGGGCGACAGGTCCGCCCTTGGGCGACAGGTCCGCCCCTGGGCGGAGACTTGCGCATTCGCTGGCGTACTCTATATAGTCGCACGCGAAGCCACATGGACGTCGTCGCCCTACAGCTTTCCGGTCTCGGTGTGCTCATAGTGCTTTCGGGCTTCTTTTCCGGCATCGAGAGCGCATACACATCTCTCACCCCCGCTCAAGTACATGCAGTGAAGGAGCGTTCCCCGAAGGGCGGCGCCCGTGTCGAGCGGCTCATGAGCATGCCCGACCGGCTTCTGTCTACGATTCTCATCGGCAATAACCTCGTCAATATAGCGGCCGCCAGTCTCGCAACCGTGGTGGCCACCGCGTACTTCGGCGACCTCGGGCCGGGTATCGCTACCGGCGGCCTCACCATCATCGTTCTGATGTTCGGTGAGGTCACGCCCAAACAGATTGCCATAACGCACAATCTCTTCGTCGCGGTTCACACCGCGCGGATCATAATTGGCCTCGAGGTGCTGTTCCGGCCGCTCGTGGTGCTCGTCGCCGGCGTAAGCCGTTTCGCAACCCGGATCAGCGGCGGCTCACGCGCCGGACGCCAACCGACCGCCGAGGGCATTCTGTCGGTAGTGCGGCACGCGGCGAGCGTAGGAGTGCTTTCGCCGCAAGCGTCGTGGTTCATGAAGAACGTGCTGCGGTTCCACGAGGTTACCGTCAACATGATCATGACGCACCGCACGAAGGTATTCAGCATGGATCGAAGGATGCCGGTCGGCGAGGCGATCGATCGGATCATCGAGAGCGGATACTCGCGCTTTCCCGTCTATGACGGCGATCCGGAGCGGATCGTCGGAGTCGTCCTCGTTCGCGATATTGTGCGTGAGATCAGTCGCGGAAACGTTGAAACGACGCTGAGGACCCTCATGGTTTCGCCGATCTTCGTGCCGGAAACCCGGAAGGTGCAACAGATGCTTGCGGAATTCCGCCGCGAACATCAACATATGGCTATCGTACTCGACGAATACGGCGGCCTGGCGGGAATCGTAACCCTCGAGGACGTCATCGAGGAGATTCTCGGGGAGATCTACGATGAGAACGAACCGCGGGCAGGCGATCAGATCGTAAGGCGCGGTGACGGTTCGTACAGGATCGCGGGCGAGACTCCGCTGTATGTGATGAATGAGCGTCTTGAGACCGGTTTTGAGCATTCCCGGGGCGCTCAGACGGTGGGCGGCTTGCTCACCGAACTGGCCGGTCACATCCCGGCGGAGGGGTCGGTCTTCGAGACCGATCAGGGAACGTTCGTTGTCGAACACATATCGCGTAAGAGAATTCTCCAGGCCCGCTTTCGCCCCGCACGTGTCGATTGACGGATCTGCTCCCCGGATCCGATAACTTTTGTCGGCAATACGGTGTAACCATTTTCCCCCGGATAGTGTTTGTATAGGTAGAAAGCGTCGGGCGGGAAGATCACGGGTCTGATCGCCCCACCGGCGAGAAGGTCAGCGTCACGAGGAGAGTCGCGTAAGTCGCCACCTCCGTAGCCGGACGTTGTTCGGTAACGGCGCGGCTTCCTCATACGCATGGCATTTGCGGTCGTGTGGTTGTACGTGTCTTTTTTT
>PUOG01000119.1 GCA_003552745.1 Spirochaetaceae bacterium | reverse complement strand
GGACAGTGGACGACCAGCCGTCGCAGATTCTCTGCGACTTCAGGCTGCCCCAGGATCGACTCGAATAGCTTCGAAAGCTCGCGGGCGTCGTCGGCACGGAGCACGCGTCCATCCCGGTCACCCCATTTCGCACCGTTAAAGCCCGGCGGATTGTGGCTGGCGGTGATGTAACAGACACCCGCCACGTCTGACTCCGACGAGGCAAAGGCAACCGTCTCGGGGCTCGAGGAGACGCCTAGGAAAACGACCCGCATCTCGAGCGAGAGAAACACACGGATCATAACATCGCAGAGGAGAGGACCTGTCGGGCGACCGTCACACGCTACAACGATCGCTCCGGTCCGTTCGCGTTCGCGGAGGAATCGGACGAACGCAAGAGCCATCGCGGCGCCGACGTAGCGCTTCGACGGCACGATTCCGGTCGTGAGGGCGCGCTCGGAATCGCCGAAGACCGCGCGCCAGCCCGAAATGCTTCGCACCATTGCGGACGCTTCGTCACGGATCTCGGAATCATACACCCGTTGGTGCTCGGTGATGGGAGCGCGGGACGGCGATATCGATACAATTCCGTCGGAAGCTACGCCGGCCGGACCGACTTCTATATGTGGACCTGGTGTACTCAAGCTCACCTGCCAACCCATCCCGCACCTAGAAGTGGTAGCCGAATCCGATAGCGAACGGCGTTATCCGGTCACCGGTGACAAGCGGCTCGTCGAGTGCGGCTTGTGTGTAGAATACGAGTGTTGCCGCGTCAAAGAGGCTGATCGAGATACCGCCACCGACGCCATATGCGGTGCCGCTCAACCCGGCTCCTGCCTCATAATCGTCGAATCCGCGGTATGTGCCCGCATCGAAGTAGGCGACAAGTCCCGGAAGCACGTCGGGGCGAGCTATCGCCGGAAGGACCGCGCGCAACTCGAGCGATCCGGCGAGCTTGAACTGCGCATCGTAGCGACCCGCCTCGTAGCCGCGGACACTTCCGCCGAGTCCGCTTTGGTCGAAAAGTGGGCCGACGATCGAACGTCGAGCCGACAGCGGTACGCGCTCGCCCCATGCGTAATCTGCGGCGGCGTATGCGCCCGCGTACAGTGCGAAACGATTCAGTTTCTCGCCGTTCCCCTCCGGTATTCGCGGTAGCGCCTCGTACAAAGGGACGAAACCGCGCAACTGCGAGCCGATTCTGGCGAAATCCGCTTCGCCGACCACGCGATTGGCGAGAAAGCCCGGACCCCATTCGACGGTAATGTGGCCGTCCCATCCTCGTCTGGCGCCGCTGATCTCCGACCGGAGCATACTCCCGACCTCTACGCCGACCCGCACGGTATTCAGCCACTGTCCATCGCGTTCGGAGAGCGGTATATCGCTCTCGAAAAGAAGCTGAGGCTGTTCATCATCATCAACATGCCATTCCCGCATTCCCACATAGCGGAAGAAGAGATCGAGGAAGAGATCCCCCGACTCTTCGGCGGCGATAACTCTCTGACGGATACCGGTATTCCACCAGATCATGCGCCGTGAGAAGTACGGCGCCTGACCGGGGTCAAAATCCTCCAGATCGCCCGAATAGGGTGAGGCGTCGGGACCTCGAAAATATCCTGATGTGCTGATCGCCGCGGCGGCACCGAACTCTGCGGTAGTAGGAAGACGGTCGTCGCCGAACCGGTACCCCAGCTGTGCTCCGGCTCCCCAGATCAGGGGAAACGGATCGATACTCAGTTCGGCAAAGGTTGAGACGGGAGCGAATATGCCGAATATGATAAGTGCCGATATCCGGGTGATTGATCTCTTCATGACTATGGGCGCCTATAGTAGTCCGGCGATCTGAACGGCGTCAACGAAATATGCTTGCAGGGTATGCGGGCCGACGGTATAAGATGACGGGAACTCGAGCGCAGAAGCGTGCCGGAGCGTAACAATGAAGAAAGTGCTGATCATAGAGGAATCGTCGCTGTTAAGAGATTTCTATCGCACTCAGCTTGTCGAGCACGGCTTCGATGTCGTGGTAGCGGTGAATGGCCTCGACGGAATTGCGAAGCTGCGTAACGACGTACCCGATCTCGTCGTCATGGACTATTCCCTCTCCCGTGCGAGCGCGGAAGACGTGTTGCAGCGAAAGATGGAGGATCCGAACGTTAAGACGGCCCCGGTGATCGTGGTGAGTAAGCCGCTCGACAAAGATTCGGTACTCAAACTCGCGAAGTATCAGGTGAAGAAGTTCTTCAACAAACCGGTCAAGTTCGATCAGCTACTCGAGACGATTGGAGCGCTCCTCGATGAGCCGGTACGGATCGACACGACGCCGTGCATGATCGAAGCACACGTGAACGATCACGTGCTTTTCATAGAGATTGCCCAAGGGCTGAACCGGGAGAAGATCGCGTTGTTGAGATACCGGATTCAGGAGTTACTCGATCTTTACCGTGTGCGCATTCCTCGTGTGCTGTTGATGATGGCAAGTGTCGAGGTCGGAGACGACGAATCGGACAAACTTGAAGCGCTCTTTCGCAGCGTGCTCGATGTAACCGACGTAAAACCGAAATTCGTGAAGATTCTCACCCGGAGTAAGACCGTCGAGAGTTTCCTGCGTTCACACACGGAGTTCGAGGCCCTGGAGGTCACGGACAGTATCGAGCAGGCGATGGACGGGTTGTTCGCGCGGAAGGCGGGTAGTTATCTCGAGAAGGGGAGCGGGCGTGCACAGGAAGAGGTGCTCGCGAGCGGAAACCCGAAGAATAAGAAGAATACGGATGATGCGATCGATATGCGCTTCGGAACGGAAGGTCTGGCGGCCGAAACAGGAAGGCAATCGTCCCCGAAGATCGCGGTGGTAGACGACGATAGCATCATTCAGGAACTGGTTCGCACCGCATTCGAGGATACGGGGGCGGAGGTTGTGACGTATGACGACGGAGCCGACTTTCTCGATGACTCGAGCGCACTTACCAGCGACCTGGTCTTTCTCGACCTGATGATGCCGAAAAAGGACGGCTTCACGGTTCTCGACGAACTGCGGACGAAGGAAACCAAGCCGCCGGTGATCATCCTCAGCGCGCTCAGTCAGCGTGACTCGGTTATTCGGGCAATGAAATTCGGTGTGACTAGCTATCTCATTAAACCGTTGAAGCCTGAGAATGTGCTTCGGAAAGCAGCCGAAGTGCTGAACAGCAATTTCTGATGAACGAACAGCGCTCGACCAGGCAGATGCAATACATCTTCGACTACTCGCCGTTCGGGATGATCGTGCTCGATACAGGCGGGCACGTACAGTATGCGAACGCGGCGGTCTACCGGCTGTTCGGGCGCGATGACGGCCAGATGCGCGGCGAGGCCCTCTATCGGTTTCTCCACAGCGAAGATGTGGATGCGTGGAGAGAACAGTGCGAGGAGCTTCAGCGCAGGAGTTTCCTGCGTACGGAGCTCAACGTACGAATCGTACGTCCGGACGGAGCGACACCGTGGTGCCGCGTGAACGTCTCGTACGTAACTCCTGAGGCGGGTTCTCCGTTTCTTCTCGCGCTCGCCGAAGACATTACCGAGCAGAAACGTGACGAAGATCAGCTGCGTCGCGAGAAGGAGATCGCCGAGCGAGCTACACGTACGAAGTCGGCGTTTCTCGCGAATATGAGCCACGAGATTCGCACGCCGATCCATACGATAACCGGTATGGCGGAGCTCCTCATGGAGACGACGCTCGACCCGGAACAGCGAGAGTATGGCCAGCAGATCAGGTTCGCCGCTGATGTGCTGCTCGGTCTCATTAACGACATACTCGATTTCTCGAAGATCGAGGCAGGAAAGCTGTCGCTCGAGTTCATCGATTTCGATGTTGCGCGAACGATAGAAGAGGCCGTCGATATGGTGAGCCTCGAAGCGCACAAGAAGTCGCTCGATGTCGTGCTCGATATCGATCCGCGAATTCCCCGTTACGTGAAGGGTGATCCGGTACGTATTCGTCAGGTCGTTGTGAATCTGTTCAACAACGCGGTGAAGTTCACGAACGAAGGCAGCATAACGATTCAGGTTCGTAGCGCTGCATCCGGCCGAGGGTCGTCGCTTATCGTCCGGGTGAATGACACCGGTGTCGGTGTACCGCGCGAAAAACTCGGGAGGCTATTCAAGCCGTTCAGCCAGGTCGATCCTTCGACCACACGCAGATTCGGCGGCACGGGGCTTGGGCTTTCGATCTGTCGGAGTCTGGTTGAGATGATGAACGGCCGCATAGGTGTTCAGTCGAGCGAGAAAGGCGGCTCGTCGTTCTGGTTCACGATACCGGTCAAACTCGCCGACGGGTACATGGGTGAATCGTGGGTTCCGAAGCTCTCCACGAAGACCGAGAAGCCGATCCTCCTTGTCGACGACAATGCCGGGAGTCGCGATACGCTTGCGCGCTACCTTCGGATATGGGGATTGCACGTAGATGCGGTAGCAACCGGCGAAAGAGCGCTCGGTCGGCTCCGGGAAGCGTTCGAGGACGGGCGTTCGTACGCCCTGGCGCTCGTCGACATGACGTTGCCGGGGATCGACGGGTGGCAGTTTGCAAGTGAGGTGAACGCCGACAAGCGGATAAACGACACACGCCTGCTTCTCATGACTCCCACCGGCATAATGGGCGGCGAGGCGAAGATGAAGCTTCTCAACTGGTTCAACGCCTATGTCAGTAAACCGGTCAAGTGGGAAGAGCTCGCCGCAGCGTTGGATATGGCACTCGGTGACGGCGGGGATCTCGATTCGGCTGAAGATGCTTTACCGGTCGAAGAGCTCGAGGCACTTCCCACCGACAGCGATGTCGAGGTGTCGATCGCGTCGCGGAGTGAAGATGCAATCGCGACGAACCGGCCGGCGCGCGTGCTCGTAGCCGAAGATCATCAGGTCAATCAGCAGCTTTTTCGCACGATCCTGGAGAAGCTCGGCCACAACGTTTCCGTCGCCGAGAACGGCAGGATTGCGTTGGAGCTGGTCGAGCAGATCGATCCCCACGTCGTATTTCTCGATGTACAGATGCCGGAGATGGGCGGTTATGAGGCCGCGAGGACTCTTCGCGACCGGGGTTTCGAGCGCCCGATTATCGCCGTCACCGCGAATGCGCAGAGCGGCGAGCGGGAGAAGTGTATCGACTACGGAATGGATGACTTCATGGCCAAGCCGTTTAAACCGAACGACGTGCGGCGACTTCTTTCGCGCTGGTTGACCGACGATCTTTTCACCGAAGAGGAACCGGAAGATACGGTGGAAAACGACGACGAACTCGTATTCGATATGGAAGGCGCTCTCGAGGCGTTCATGGGCAAGCGGGAGATCGTCGATCGCGTAATGGAAGGTTTTCTCGCGAGGCTGGAGGAGCAGCTTTCCGAGTTACGGCAGGCGCTCGGTGCCGGCGATATCGAAAGCATCCACCGTATCTCACACAGCATCAAGGGAGGAGCTCTGAGCCTGCACGCGAGAAGACTCGGTGCTTGTGCCGCGCAGCTCGAAGAGATTGCCCGCGGGGACGAGTCGGGAGATCTATCGGCGCTCGTCGATGAGCTCGCCGAACACGCCGAAATCCTGCGAGAGAGGTGGCATGCGATAACCGCCCCCGCAGGGGAAGTTTAAAGCTTGAGCTTTTCACCGATCGCCGTCGGCCGCCCCGGAGACGAAGAGAGCCGGCAGTTTGCGATCGAATACCACCGTGATCGCGATGAGCGTCGCACCGACTGCTATCGCGGGAAAGACGAGAACCAGCGCGTCGCGCATCGTTTCGACGAAAAGCCCGCCGAGTCCGTACGAGATCGGTGCTGCAAGGTGAATAGCCATCTCCAGAAACGCAAACACCCTGCCCCGATAGGCGGGGGGAACCGCCCGTTGGAGCACCGTAATCGCGTTAACGTGTGCGATTGCGATTGCCGCGCCGGCGAGGAAAAGCGCCGGGAACATCACCACCAGACTTAAGGACGACCCCGCAGCGAGCGTGAGAGCCAGTAGCACGTAGGAGAGCTTATACACTCTTGCTTCATTCGTTCTTGAGATAGGGATTGCCGCCATGAAGATGTAGCCGGCGATACCTCCCGCGAGCGTGACGGCAAGAAGGTAACCGAAGAAAACCTCTGGTAGTTGCATGGTATCTCGGAGAATGAACGGAAGGGCTACGACTATCGGCGGGTAAAGCAGATTCGAGCAGAAGTTCAGCGTGACAATTGTTCTCAAATTGCGGCGGCCGAATGTGTAGCGCATTCCCTCTTTAGATTCGCTCAGGATACCGCGCATCCCGCGCGGCGTGGCGGTGCCGCCGGTCCGGTCAGTGGTAGGTAATGCATCGGGCGCGATGCGAATGAACATCTCCTGGATTCCGGAGAGCAGAAACGCACACCCGTTCGCAAGAAAGACTACCGGGGCGCCGAGAAGCGTGTACACTGTGCCTCCGACCGCACTGCCGGTGAGATTGGATAGTTGAACGAGCGAGCCTCGAGCGCTGTTCGCCGATCGAAGCCGAGTGAGCGGACGAACGATATCGGGCACGATCGCCTGAACGGCCGGAAAGAAGAGTGCATTCAGAGCCCCGATTATAACGGTGGCGATGAGGACGAGCGGGACCGGATCGACGACCAGCAGAAGAATGAGAACGCCGGTGGTGAGCATGACGACGCCCCGAGCCATATCGCAGCCGACGATGATTGCTTTTCGTGATAGCCGATCGGCAACCAGCCCGGCCACGGGAGCGAGTAGAAACCCGGGGAGGGTAGTCAGAAAATGGTAACCTCCTACGAGCGCCGCGTCATCGGTGAGATCGACCAGATAGAGAACGACCACGACCAGAAAGAGGCTGTTGCCGAGAGTTGACGTCATCTGGCCGCCGATGAGCAGGGCCAGATGTCGGCGCGAACGGTAGTTCGTGTCAGGTGAGTGCGACCACATACGGTACGAGCGTCAACTATAGCGGTTATACCTAACCGGTCGCAAATCGGGTCGAGACCCGAATGGGCGCTTGCGTTGCTGCGCGCTTCCTGACAATCTTCATGACTGACATGGAACGACTACACACAGACAGCGCGCCGGCTGCCGTCGGTCCGTACAGCCAGGCGGTGAAGAAGGGCGATCATCTCTTCGTATCGGGACAGTTGCCGCTGACTCCGGACGGACGAATGGTTGAAACGGATTTTGCGAAGCAGGTGAGAACATCGCTATCGAATCTGACGAGCATCGTGAAGGCGGCCGGCAGCGGTTATTCGGGGCGTGCGTTCGAGATCGTGAAGGTGACCGTATACTTGACCGATCTCTCACGCTACGCCGAGTTCAACGAGGTGTACGGCGAATGGTTCGGTAACGATCCTCCGGCTCGAGCAGTTGTCGGTGTTGCAGCATTGCCGAAAGACGCGCCGCTCGAAGTCGAGTGCATAGCGATCTCGTAGTATGATAATCAGCATCGTAGGCGACGTGCTTCGCCTTGCGGGAAGCCTCGGGCTTTTCCTGTACGGTATGCGTGTCATGAGTGACGGACTGCAGCGAAGCGCCGGCGAGCGCTTGCAGCGTCTCCTGAATCTCATGACCGGAAACCGCTTCGTCGCGTTTCTGACCGGATTCGCCGTCACAGTCCTCCTTCAATCGTCGTCCGCTTCAACGGTCCTGATTGTTGGATTCGTCAACGCCGGGCTTCTCAGTCTCGTTCAGGCGATTGGACTCATACTTGGCGCGAACGTGGGAACAACGGTAACCGGCTGGATTGTTGCGGTGTTCGGGTTCGCGATCGACATTTCGAACGCCGCGCTACCCGCCATCGCTGTTGGTGCGCTCTTCTACTTTACGAGGCGCTTACGCCGCTATGAGATGGGCCGTTCGCTGATCGGTTTCGGTCTTCTATTCCTCGGCTTGATGTTTCTAAGCGACTCGGTTCCGGAGGCGGAGGAGTATCCGGCCGTACTCGAGTTCATTGCGTCGATTTCCGGGCCGGGAGTCATTCCGGTGCTCGCGTTTGTGTTGTTCGGGACGGTACTCACGATCGTTCTGCAGTCATCTTCCGCGGCTGTCGCGGTGACGCTTACAATGGCGTTCGCCGGCTGGATCGATTACCGAATGGCCGCGGCGATCATTCTCGGTGAGAACATCGGAACGACGATCACGGCTACGCTTGCTTCCATCGGCGGAAGCGTAGGTGCGAAGCGTGCCGCAAGGGCCCATCTTGTACTGAACGTGGTCGGTGTGCTGTGGATGCTTACCGTTTTCGAACCGGCGTTGCGTGTTGTCGCCGCAATCGTTCCCGGTAGCCCGGTCGGCGTCATGCTTCCGACACATCTGGCGGTCTTCCACACCTCATTCAACGTGGTGAACGTGTTGCTCTTCATAGGCTTCACACAGGCCTTCGCTCGATTGATCGAACGCCTCGTTCCCGGCGAAGAGCTCGAACAGCCGTTTCAAGGCTCGGTTCTCCGGCACCTCGAGGATTACATGCACCGGAGTCCGGAGCTCTATCTCTACCAGGTGCGGAACGAACTGAGCCGCATGGCGAAACAGACAGGGGCGCTCTACGACCGGGCGGCACGACTCATCGTAGACCCGTCGCTCGCAGACGAGTCGGAAATCGCCGCAGCCGCTGAGACCGAAGACTTCGTAGATCGGATTGAAGAGGAGATTTCCCATTTTCTCGCGACCTGCTCGAGCGAGCATCTGGCGCGTTCGACGGCGGAAGCGGTAACGAGTCTCCTGCGAATCACTCACGAATTGGAGCGAATCGCCGACAGCTCGTACAATCTCTGTCTGCTTGCCCGGCGTGCGAACGAGAAGAACCGTGTGTTTGGAAAGAAAGCGGTCAGGGAGCTCTCGGAATACGTTGAGGTCGTCGGGCGTTTTCTCCGCTTCACCGAGCGTACGCTCAACGAATCACTCAGCAGCGAGGAGCTCTCCGCCGCGCGGGAGAACGAAAAAGCGGTCGACGAGGGAAGGGTGTCGCTGAAACGCAGAGCGCGAAAGCGACTGCAGAAGGACAAGAACGTCAAGACTGAGCTGCTGTTTATCGATATCGTTGGACATCTCGAGCATATCGGTGACTTCTGTCTGAACATCGCCGAAGCTCAGGCAAGACTCGGTGAGTCGGAGAGTAATATCGCGCGCACGGCATAGACGTCGCCGCTCGGTCCGTCACGTAGCATCGATTCGAGGAGGTCGGCCATCTCGTCGGCGCCGAGCCATCGGTCATACACGAGATCCATGCGCTCTACAAGCGAGTAGTTGAAGCGATAATCGGCGAGACGCACGAGCATCTCGATGCAACGCTTCGATCGGTCCGGAACCTCCGGTATGAACTCGAAACTGAGAGCGGGGAGCGGTTCGCTCAGTCCGGCAAGGACATCGTCCTCATTGCCTTCAACGTCAATCTTGACGAAATCGGGTATACCGAAGCGGCCGATCAGTGAATCGAGTGTGATCTGCTGAACCGGAACCTTCTTGCCCCATCGTTCGGAGCGGAATCGTTTGGTGCTTCGCAGTGAATCTATCCAGTCGGCGCGTGTAGTTGCCAGCGTCGGGTGTCTTTCGTTCAGTATGAGATCGACGGTCCGGGTCTGAGCACCGACAGCCGCTTCTATCACCGTCACTCCGTTCGACTCCGAGAAGAGTTCGCGAAGAAACGCGGCCATTCGCGGTTGAGGTTCGATGCTGACGACACGAGCTCCGATCTTTCCGGCGGCATGCGTCCGGTTTCCGACGTTCGCACCGATATCAAAGAACAGAGAGTTCGGCCCGACAAAGCGTCGATAGAAGCGACGCAGGCGCCGTCCGCGGAACGGAATTCCATAATACATCAGAATACTGCGGACAATTCCGACAGAAGGTACCGTCTTGACGATCGCCCGGAACAGAGACCGAATCACGCTCTTTTTCCTTGCGCTTGTGACGAGCAACGACGAAGACGATCCAATGCTTCGGCGAAAAGCGCTCCCTGTGCTCTCCAATCGGGAAGAGTAGTCGCAAAACGCAGCGCGCCGGATGCGAGTTGCCTGCGGCGATGCCGGTTTCTTAGCAGAGCTGCCAGCGGCTTGTCGAAAGACGTTCCGGGTAGGCACAGAAGTCCACTCTCGCGATGCGAGATCGCCTCCGGCACACCTCCGACCGCCTCCGCGACCGATGGAACCGCATGCGAGGCCGCTTCGGTGAAGACCATACCGAAGGTCTCGAAGCGCGATGCGAGTGCAAAAAGATCCGCTTCGGTGTAGAGATCGTGAACCCGCTCAGGCGACAGGACACCGTGTACGGTAATCCGCTGGGCGACGGGACTGCAACGAACCCGATCGTTGAAGCGCTCGGCATAGCCGGGATCGGATTCGTGGCCGCCGACGACATCCCAATGCCACGAGAAATGTGTAAGACGTTCGAGTGCTTCCAGCAGGCGGTGCTGTGCCTTTCGCGGGTGAACGTTCGCGACGGTCAGGATCCGTACCGTACACTCCGAACGAGGTCGATGTTCCGGTTTCCGGAGGTCGCTAGTTGTCTGTGCCCGCTCCATCTCCAAGGGAGAGATTCCCGGGCGCACAACCGCGATCGTAGGCGGCCGCAATCGGCGATGCGCGAAGCGATTCCGGAGCGTTTTCGCAACGTAGCGGCTTGTCGCAACGATGAGCGAACAGTGCCGAAGCTTACGAATCTCCCGGCTGGTGCGGACAAGCTGTTCTCGAGCAGAAAGGCGCGGGTCCATGCTCGGCATGTGGTGGTACACGAGACCGAGAGGTCGTCTTTGTGCCAACGAGCGAATGGTCGGAAGATCGAGTTCTGAGAAGAGAAGACTGTCGAGAATCATCGCCTGAACTCTTCTATCGGACCGGCGTTCGATCTCGTTGGATCGGACAAAGCGGTACTCAATCTTCTCGGCAGCGACCGGGGCCGAATCGAGGATTTTCTCGTTGTAGAGATAGCCACCAGAGATCGCCGTTCCGGGCGGTGGAGCGAGGACGAGGATCAAACGCTTCCGTCCGCGATCTCATTCTCCGAGCGCACGATGCTCCACGGCGACGCTTCGTAGCTTGCCCATGCTGAGTCATTCTCCCAGATGCGGACTACCGAGTTATCTTGGTCGGATGCGTCGCGATCACCGGTCCGGTGGATAAGGTTGGTCTCCAGCCGGGAATGCAGGAAACGACATACGTTCTCGAGACTGGTCTGGATTTGGGCGAAGAACGGCATGTCGTTCAACAGCCGGTCGTCGATCGCAGTCAGCTCATCCTCCAGTGCGGCCTCCATCGCCGCGATATCGGTCGCAAACCCGTTCTCGTCGAGATCACGGCTTTCCCGGATCCACTCCACCAGGTAGGAGTGTGTATGCGGGGTACTCTCGTCCCCGAAATCGCCGACCAACGCGTGACGGGCGGTGAAGCGCCGCTGTACTCCAGTTCGATACATACCTTTTTTTCTCCTTGTTACGGTAGAAGCACCGGTTGAAGTACCGTGCTCTCCGGATCATCGATCAGTTCGTACGCCCGACTACACTCGCCGATAGGAATGCGGTGAGTGATGAACCGACTCGGACGTATCCGGTGCAACAACTCGATCACAAAACCGATTCTTCGCTCTTTGCTCCAACGATAGCTCAGCTTTCCGGCTACATTCGATACCTGACTCGATTCGATCGAAAGCCGCTTTCGGTGAAAATCACGCCCCAGAGAGAGCTCGATAGGTGTGTCACCGTACCACGAGCCCTCGATAACTCGGCCCTCGAACACCAGCGTCTCCAGTGCCAGCTGAAGCGCGTTCGCCGAACCGGATGCATTGATGGCAATGTCGACGCCGCGGCCGCCGGTTTCTTTCTTCAGGTATTCGAGAGCACGCGTATGCTCCGCAGGCAGAAGAGTCTGGGTGATGGATGCCGCCGCGCTGCGCCGAAACTCGCGCGGTTCGGCCGCGTATAGTGTCACGAGACCGAATCGTGAGAGAATCTCGCTGACAAGCAGTCCTACCACGCCCTGTCCGAGGACGAGGATCCTCTCGCCTGCCCGGGGAGCAGCGTCGTGTACGATGCCGATTGCGGTTTCCATGTTTGCGAGAAACACCGCGTCCTCGGCCGGGAGATCGCCGATCTCGATAAGCGACTCGCTTCCCGCTGCAAACACGGTACTGTGCGGGACAAAGGCAAAGTAACGCTTTCCATCCTCGTCGCTCGCCACATTCATGTACCCGTACGCACACGGATACTCGAGCTCTCCTTCTACGGCGGCAAGCCCGTCCTGAGAGGCTTCTTTCGGAAACGTATCACGATAGATCTGCAGTTCGGTTCCACAACTGATACCGATCAGCTCCGAGTGTAGCACTCGCTGTTCCGGAGACGGCGTGACGCGTTCCTGCCGCACCTCTACGCGTCTCGGAGCGGTGAAGTACACGGTCCGCGACAGAAGCTCACTCATATTGTTGTTTCGTTCGTGCGAATTCGAGCGCGTTTCCGGAACCGTCGTCCCGGAAGTCGCCCGCGTCTTCGCGGCCGGCGGGAAGGCGAAGCTCCCAAGCGATATCCCTGCCGTAGGAGGTTAGCGACACCGGCTCCGCGCGTATGGCGTCGGCCAACGACTGTACATCGAGCTCCCCGATAGCGTTGTATCCGTTGCCGATGATCATAGGCGACAACACGACGATGAGCCGATCGACGAAGTGTTCGCGTATGAGCGAGGTGATCAGGCGACTACCACCCTCAACGAACAGTGATGCGATTCCATCTCTCGCCAGCAGATCGAAGACGGCACACGGATCGAGTCCGTCAGGGCCACGATCGGCGGTTTCCACTCGCAGCCCCATCGATTCGAGCCGGCGAACGTGCTCAATGCAGCGCTCGAAGGTGTCCGGCGCACAAACCACCGTAGTAGCGACGCGATCGGCCGTACGTGTTATATTTGCACCTGACGGTATTTGCAAATTACTATCGAGGACGAATCGATGCGGGGATTGGCATTCGGGCAGGCGACAGGTGAGAAGCGGATCGTCGGCGATAACTGTCCCGATGCCTATCATAATCGCTTCGTGGCTTCCTCTTAGCGAATGGGCGAAATCGAGCGATTCCGGGCCGCTGATCCAGCGCGAGTCGCCGGTAGTTGTTGCGATACGACCATCGATGCTCTGAGCGTAGCTGACGGTGACGCCGGTTGTTCGTTCACTCATCAAGATGAAAGGTAGTATATGCATAGTGAGGGCAATTTGACAAAGGCAGGAAGTCTCCGTACCTTTCGCCGATATCGGACATCCGGAGTTCACCAGTTCCATGAGCGGCAGTGACAATAGAACCGGCAGGAACGGAGTTACACACGACTTTGCGGCAGATCTGGCCGCCCGCCGAGATAAGTTGCGGAAGAAGATGCTCGGAGAACCCGACTTCTCGGTGGACGAAATCTCGATCGGAGCTCAGAAGCGCACCGCATCCAACGCTCCGGTGGTTCTCGCTGCTCGCGCGCAGTTCCCGACACGATTTGGAACGTTCGAGCTTTTCGGTTTCGTTGACCGGCGAAATAACAAAGAGCACACGGCAGTCGTAAAGGGAAACATCAGTGGCGCGGTTGATTGTCCGGTAAGGGTGCATTCTCAGTGTCATACCGGTGACGTCTGGGGCAGTCTCCGTTGCGATTGTCGTGACCAGTTGGAATCGGCTCTCGACTATGTGTCGAAGCAGGAGCGAGGAGCGGTGGTTTACCTCAAGCAGGAAGGTCGCGGAATCGGGCTTGTGAACAAGATCCGGGCGTACCACCTGCAGGATCTCGGGCTCGACACCATCGAAGCGAACGAGTACCTCGGATTCCCGGCTGAGGCACGCTCGTACGACGTCGCCGCAGAGATTCTACGAACGCTCGGTGTGCGCTCGGTAGCCCTCATCACGAACAATCCGGATAAGATTATCAAGCTTACCGAGGAGGGAATCGAAATCCCCCGTCGCATTCCCGTCGTGATCCCGTGGAACAAGCACAACGAAACCTACATGCAGACGAAACAGGAATCGATGGGTCACCTGTTCTAGAGAGTACGTCTTGGGAACGGCAGACGGCGCCCGCAACGGGCGCCGTCTCTGTTTCCGGAAGTGTGTCTATCGTAACTCCACCACGCGGAAGTTGCCGAAACTCGCCGCGAGGCTGTTCGTGCGAAGCGAGATGTACTCACCACGGCGGAGCACCTCGGGGTCGAGCGGAATCCGATACCGGACCGGAGCGGTCGGATCGGCGACGCTTACCTCACCGGTATTCGTGTCGACCCGTATTCGGATCGGCAGAATCTCACCGAGGAACGGTTCGACATCGGCCACCGTCAAGGTGATGCCGGCCGCCTGCAGCGCCTGGAACAGATCGATGCTGAGCGTCGACTGTCCGAATACTTGAGATACCCACGGCTCCGAAAGCAGATCCATGGAAACCGGGCTCTCACTGCGATAGACTTGTGCCCGGAATCCCGAATGGTCGGGATAATCCTCCAGGGTGGCAGGCCGTGTATCGAGGTTCAGCCACAGCAGGTATCCGTCACCGGCTCCCCAGCTTTGGCGTTCGAGCAGCGGATCTCGAAGTCCAACGTGCACGCCGAATCCGGCATGGAACCGCTGATGTTCGAGGTCTTCGACGGTCCCGAAACCGCCGTCCTCGTAGCGTACGTTGAAGCGAATTTCGTACACGCCTTCCTGCGGAACCTGCCTGTCGATACGCGACATGAGGCTGGTTGTGCTCCGCTGATAAAGCCGGGCACCGTCAACGTCCCACTCGCCGGAAGCGACGTGCCAGCCGTCCATAGACGTGAAGTTTGACGCGTCGACTACCGTCTGAGCCGAAAGCCCGGCTGCAACGATAACAAACACGCACAAAGCGAACACGAAAACAAATCTTCTCATATGAAGTCCCCCTATCCTTTGGGCTTTGAGATCAT
>PUOG01000180.1 GCA_003552745.1 Spirochaetaceae bacterium | reverse complement strand
TCAAGGGCGTGGAGGAGCGCACGCGAAGCCTCGCGAAGGTGTGCCGGATGCGGACGACACCGATTATCACCTTCATGAACAAGCTCGACCGCGAAGGCAGACCGCCGATCGAGCTGCTCGATCAGGTCGAGGAGGAGCTCGAAATCGAGGTGTGTCCGCTCGACTGGCCGATCGGCGCCGGTCAGCACTTCAAGGGTGTTTATCGGATACCCGAGGATCGCGTTCTGCTCTTCCGGCCGCATGCAACCGGCGAGGAGGATGCGAGGGAGATCGTCGGACTCGACAATCCGGAGCTCGACCACGCAGTCGGCTCGCTCGCCAAGCAATTGCGCGAGGACATGGAGCTGATCCGCGAGGTGTACGACGATTTCGACGAAGAACGCTACCTTGCCGGTCGCCAGACTCCGGTCTTTTTCGGAAGCGCGCTGAACAATTTCGGTGTGCAGGAGCTGCTGGGGTTCTTCAGCGCGCACGCACCGGCGCCGCAACCCCGGCCGGCGGTCGAACGGCAGGTCGAGCCGGGCGAAGAGGCGTTCTCCGGCATCATCTTCAAGATCCATGCGAATCTCGACCCGCGCCACCGCGATCGCATCGCCTTCATGCGGGTCTGCTCGGGGACGTTCCGGAAGAACAAGCCGTATCTCCATGTGCGAAGCGGCAAGAATTTCAAGGCGGCCAATCCGACGGCGTTCATGGCGCAGGACCGCACCGTCATCGATGAGGCGTATCCCGGCGATATCGTCGGTCTGCACGATACCGGAACGCTCCGAATCGGCGATACGCTGACCGAGGGCGAGACGATCCAGTTCAGCGGCATTCCGAATTTCGCCCCGACCATCTTCACCGAGGTCGTCAATACCGATCCGATGCGCTCAAAGCAGCTGAACAAGGGGCTCGACCAGCTCTCCGAGGAGGGAGTCGCTCAGGTCTTCTCCGCGCGACAGGGAAACCGTCGCGTGTTAGGGGTAGTCGGACAGCTGCAGCTCGATGTGATCGCCTACCGCCTCGAGCACGAGTACAAAGCGACGTGTCGGTTCGAGCCGTTGGAGTATACGCGGGCGGCGTGGGTGCACTGCGGCGATCGGACGCGGCTGAACAGCTTCCTCGACCGGTACGAGCACCGCATCGTGTACGATCGATCGGGGAAACCGGTGTATCTCGCCGAGAACCAGTGGCTGCTTGACCGCCGGCGAGAGGAAGACAGCGAAATCACCTTCAGCTGGACGGCCGACATCGAGGCGGCGGCACAGCCGGTGTAGACCGGTTCGGGCGGCGCGGGTCGCGTTTGGCCGGCCTCGATTGAGCGCCGCCGCCTATCCTCGAAAACCGACACCTACCAGAAACACTTCGAAGCTCTCATTCCGACTTGCCTTCGGTTTGAGCTGCTTCGCGGCCTCAAATCGCTGTCGCATTTCCGACAGCAATCGCTGTTCGTCACCGCCCTGAAAGAGCTTGAACGCCGCGTTTCCACCGTGTTTGAGTACACTCCCGCAGAGGACGAGGGCGCTTTCGACGAGTGCCGCGGATCGGGTGGTATCGAGGGCGCGGTTGCCGGTGGTGGCGGGTGCGGCATCGCTCAGCACGACATCGAACGGACCGAGCTCGATAAGCGTGTTGATGGTGTCTTTGTCGGTGAAGTCACCACGGATTACGGTGGCGGCACGGCCTGCGCGTTCGATTCGCTCGATCTGTTGCAGATCGAGCGAGACGACCGGGCCGCCGGTCAGTTCGAGCAGTCGAGCGCTCCAGCTGCCGGGCGCTGCCCCGAGGTCGAGGACGGCATCGTCCGGTTTAACCAGCGAGAGGCGGCGCTGAAGCTCGTCGAGCTTGTAGACCGAGCGCGCGGCAAACCCTTCGCTGCGTGCGCGGCGGGAGAGGTGGTCGCCCCGGCGGCCTTCCGAGCCGCGCTTTCGTCCTCTCGATGCCATGCGGTGAACCCTTCCGCGACTATCAGTCGAGGACGTACGCCCGAAGTGGCGGAAAGCCGTTGAAGCCTACGGAGCTGTAGCTCTGTGTGTACGCCCCGGCCGCGAAGATATAGGCACGGTCGCCGGCGGCACACGCCTGAGGCATGCGGTATCGATAGTGCTGGTAGAGCACATCCATGCTGTCGCACGTCGGGCCGGCGATAATCACCTCCTCGGCGAGTCCTTTCTTGTCGAAGAGAATCGGATAACGGATCGATTCGCCCATCGTTTCGATGAGCCCTCCGAACATGCCTGTATCGAGGTAGACCCACCGGTAGAGGCTGTTTCGCGCTTTCTTGGCTACAAGCACGATTTCGGAAACGAGCACGCCGGCGTCGGCCGTCAGACCGCGTCCCGGCTCTATTATGATCTCCGGCATATCGTCGCCAAAGTCCTCGTGCAGAAATCGCTTTATTTCGCTCGTGTAGGTTTCTAGCGGCAATGCCGGATCGACGTAGTTGGCCGGGAAGCCGCCGCCGATGTTCAACATCTTCATTTCGATTCCCTCTTCTCGAAGGCAATCGAAGAGATACTTCGCCCGGGAGATGCCGTCGTCGTACTGCCCGATGTCTCGCTGCTGACTCCCGACATGGAAACTGAATCCGTACGGTTCGACGCCGAGATCGCGCGCCCGAAGCGCGAGGTTGAAGAGCACATCGGAGTGCGCTCCGAACTTGCGGGAGAGCGGCCAGTCGCTGCCCATCCCCTCGGTGATCAAGCGGAAGAAGACGCGTGAGCCGGGTGCAACCTCGGCTATGCAGCGCATATCCTCGAAGCTGTCGGTACAGAATAGACGTACCCCGTTCTCGTAGAAGTAGGCGATGTCCTGGCGCTTCTTGATCGTGTTGCCGTAGCTCATTCTGTCGGGGCTGATACCCAGACGCAGTAGCTGGTCCAACTCGTATCGGGTAGCCACGTCGAAACTGGAGCCGAGATCGCGCAGCAGCTCCAGCACTTCATCCATCGGATTCGCCTTCACCGCGTAGTACATCTGCGCGAAAGGGAGTCCTTCTCGAAACTGTTGATATCGCTCGCGAATCGCGTAGAGATCGACGACCACGAACGGCGTTTCATGTCGATCGGCAAAGCCACGGATTCGATCCATCCGCTCGGCGCTCGTGTAGCGGTCGAGCGGGAAGTAGTACTTTTCCTGAAGTATGCTCACAGCTATGCAAGGATAGACGATAGCGATTTCGCTGTCCAAGCGGGGCGGTCCGTAGAGCGACGTGCCGGCGAGTACGAAGCATAAAACCTCGTGACGCGCGCCTTGCCGGACGGCCCGCTTTTCGCGTACTGTAACGGCATGAGACGCAGGTCGGTAATCCGTCGTCCTTTCTCCTATCAGCAGTACAACGCGGTTTTGTGGATCGTCGCCGCCAACGTTATCGTGTTCGCCCTGACGAGTTTCGTTATGGAGCTCAC
>PUOG01000156.1 GCA_003552745.1 Spirochaetaceae bacterium | reverse complement strand
GTCGCCGGGAGCGAACGCCGGTGCGGTGCGACGCCCCGTAAGACGCGGAACGAAGCGCCGCGCTCCGGCACCGGCCGCCGGTGGCGCAAGGCCGTCCGGCGTTTCAGATTCTGGTCGGTTCTGGAATCGAGTTAATCGTCGCCGAAGTCCTCGAACTCGTCGTCGTCGTATTCGAGGGTGACTTCCTCGTTGCTGTCGACTATGGCGAAGGTGACGCCGATTTCGGCGCTGCCGTTGTTGTTCGTGTTGGAGAGAACCACGTACACGACGTAGATGTTGCCTTCGAGGGTGGTTTCATCGCCGTTGCTTATGCCGCCGCCGTCAACGGAAGCATCGGTGGCTAGTTTTTCGGAGAAAGTTCCGTTTTCCGGGTCTTCACTCCCATACCCCGCATAAATCTCACTTGGAAAGTCGTCCGGCGCATCATGATCGTCGACCCAGTCCTGCACCGCCTGCTCGACCGCATCGTCGTCGTCGAGATCATCGAGCTCGAGATCGAATTCGTCGACGTCGATCGGCTCAACCCAGACGTCGGCTCGGTCGAAATCACTGCCATTTAGCCCTGTCACAGTGACCGTCAGCTCGCCGTCCTCGAGATTGTCGATGTAGTCCTGCAGACCAAAGTCGAGCATTCCTCCGAGAAGCTCTTCGCATCCGGCGAGCGCGACCGAGAACACGAGCGCGAGGCCGAGAAGTTTCCATCGTTTTCTGGTATTCATGTTGAGAGAACCTCCATTCGGTTGTGTTTCCCAACTGTATCACGTTCGTGCGGCCGAATTCCAAGCGGGGGAGTATCGGTTGCGTCGGAACATCATCAAAACGATAGAAAACGGCGGTGCGGGCGTGCTACTGTACGTCGACTTGTTCGGCCGGCCGGACGAACTGCGGAAAGAGGGCGGTTTCCAGTGACTGTATCGAACATTATGGATGGCTTTCGGTGGTTCCGGAAGCCGCGGATCGGGCTGGCGCTTTCCGCCGGCGGTGCGAAAGGGGTGGCGTTCATCCCGTTTCTCGCGGCACTCGACGATATGGGGATCCGGCCGTCGGTTATCGCCGGGTCGAGTGCGGGAGCGCTCTTCGGCGGGCTCTATGCGGCGGGAATGAAGCCGCATCAGATTATCGAGACGCTGGAGTCGCTCGGTCGGGCGCCGCAGTTTCAGGCGTACGATCCGCACATCGGCGGCGGAAGTCTGCTCAAGGGCAAGAAGGCGCACGAGTTCATCCGGCGGATTCTGCCGGTGCAGCGCTTCGAAGAGACCGAGATTCCGTTCCGGGCTATGGCGGTCGATTTCTGGCGCCGGGAGGAGGTCGAGCTGCGCGAGGGCAGCCTCGCCGACGCGATTCGGGCGAGCGTCTCGATTCCGGGAGTGTTCTCGCCGTTCGTGATGGGCGACCGGGTGCTCATCGACGGAGGCATCATCAACCCCCTGCCCTACGACAGAATCCAGAACGAGTGCGATTTCGTCATCGCGTTGCATCTCTCCGAGGACGACGAGCCGCAGGAGCCGAACGAGATTCCGCCGTTTATCCCGATGGTGGTGGGAACCGCGCGCATCATGCGCGATCAGATAACGCTGACCAAACGCATGTACAATCCGCCCGACTACTACCGGCGCATCGGCTTCTCGAAGGTGGGACTGCTCGATTTTCGTCGCTGGCGCGAGATCGTGGAGGAGGCGCGCGATGAGGCGGTCGATTTCGCCGCCGAGCTTCCCGACGCGCTGCGCGAGGCGGGGGTCAGATTGCCGGGGTGATGTGCACACGCGGTCGACGGCGAGGGCCGTCTCCACCAGAGCGGCGACGCCGACCTTATTCTGCAACTCCGGGGCGCTTGCGGTGTTTTTCGTTCGACGATGCGTGTGGTACTTGCGAGTGACAGCTATGCACCGGTTCTCGACGGAGTGGCCGTCTGTGTCTCCCACTATGCCCGGGCGCTGCGGGAGTCGGGCGATGACTGCATAGTGATCGCCCCCCACAGCGGTCGCGATCCGGTTTCCCGAGGCAGACTGCGGGCGTTGCGAGCTGCCGCCGGCGTTGCCGCAACGCGCGGGCGATCGGGCGAGGCGAAGCCGGCAGCCGATGACCCGGCGGATCCGCCGGAGAGCGTGCGCCTCGACCCCTTGCCCATCCATTTCGCGGCGGTTTCGCTACCCGGCATTCCGTCGGTCGATGTCACGTTTCACCGCGAGTTACGCTCCGAGTTACGAAGGATGGGCGGGCCGGACATCGTTCACACTCACACACCGTTCGCCGCGGGATCGGAGGCACGCCGGATCGCCCGCCACTTCCGCTGTCAGCTCGTGGGGACCTTCCACTCGAAGTATCGTGCAGATATCGAAGCCGCAGGTATGCACAGTGCCGGTCGCGACCTCCTGCCGGCGCGAATCGCATCGTTCTACCGGTCGTGTGACGAGGTCTGGGCGCCGAACGCGGCGACCGCCGAAACGCTGCGTGAGTATGGGTATCGTGGGGCGGTTCGGGTCATGCCGAACGGTACCGAGTTCTCCGCCGTCGGCGACGCCGAACGGCAGGTGCTTCGCGCCGCGTGCGATCGGTGGTTGGAGGCGCCGGCCGGCATCCCGATGCTTCTTTTCGTCGGACAACATCGCTGGGAGAAGAACATCGGGGTGATCCTCGAGGCGCTTGCGATACTGAAGGCGGGTGGGGCGCGCTTCCACATGATATTCGCCGGAAGCGGACGCGACGATCGTGAGATTCGCCAGTCGGCCGACGAGCTGGGGCTCGATCCGGTGGTTACCTTTCTCGGCCGGGTGAGCGAGCGCCGGCGGTTGCGGCAGCTGTACGCACGCGCGGACATCTTCGTCTTCCCGTCCGTCTACGACAACGCACCGCTGGTTATCCGCGAAGCGGCGGCATTCGCGTGTCCTTCCGTGCTTGCCGCCGGGGCATCGGCCGCCTCGGACACCGTCGACGGCGTCGACGCGGTGCATGCCGATCCCACCGGCCCCGCGCTTGCCCGCACGCTCGTCGAGCTGTTCGCCGACTCCGAGCGGGTGCGACGGCTCGGCGCGGCCGCACGCGAGCGCTTGTCGGCGCCATGGGGAGAGGTGGTTGCCGGCGCCCGCCGGCGTTATGCCGAGCTTGCAGCGGCGCTGAAATAGGGGCCGGCTCGAGGCCCGCGCTCTCGGCCCGGCAGCTCTCCACGCCGCCCGGGAAGCCCTCCGCGGCGCGGGACCGGTGCCCCTCGGTCTGCCCGCTACCGCGTGCCGGGAAACCGCTCGGCCACGAAGCGTTCCACCGCGCTTCGGATCTCATCGCGGATCTCGCGGGTTCGCGCGAGGTTTGCCTCGCGGTCGCCGGCGAGCGCCGAGGGGTCGGCGAACGGCCAGTGCAGCCGCTCCTTCTCCGCCGGGAAGATGGGGCAGCGCTCGGCGGCCTCCTTGTCGCAGACCGCGATGACAT
>PUOG01000177.1 GCA_003552745.1 Spirochaetaceae bacterium | reverse complement strand
TGGCACGCCCGCGCTCCGGCGACCGGCAGGCAAGCACCACACGGGCGCCGGTACTCGCGAGCGTACGCGCGGTCTCCTTCCCGATTCCCGAGTTCGCACCGGTGACGATTACCACATCATCCAGATTCATCCGCCCTCCGCAGATTTCGTCGAAGTGTGCGCGCTCCGGCATTCTGGCCCGAGCAATTCGCTTATCGCAAGCAGTATAATGCGATCATTCCTTCCATGCCGGATGGTCGGCATCACGGAGACGAAACGAGATGATGCTATCGCAACGGGCGTTCGATCCGTCCGACGTGTAGGCGATCGAAATGGGGCGTATACGCGTAAGAAGCGTGCCACTTTCGATAGTGGCAGCAGTGACGCTTGTTGTGATCGGGGTGGCCTTATGGTCGCAGGCGTACGGGTACGCCGACCGGGACCTTGAACGCTCTATGGAACTCGAATCGGTATTCCAGGTTGGCTCGATCGCGAAGTCAGTGACCGCGTGGGGGGTAACGCTGCTTGCCGAGCGCGGGCTTGTCGAACTCGACACGCCGGTCGGCGAACATATTCATAGTTGGGACTTTCCGGATGGAGAGACTTCGCCCGATGCGGTCACCGTTCGATCGCTGCTCAGCAATACCGCCGGAATGCCGATCGGATCGTTTGGGAATGAGTTCGATCCGCGCAACGACACGGTACCATCGCTGCGGGACTCGCTGTCGCGCGAGGCCTATCTGGTGCGTGAGCCGGGAGCCGGATTCTCCTGCTCGGATGTTACCGGAAGCGAGTTCGCGGCGTTCATGCAGGAGGAGGTCCTCGAGCCAACCGGGATGGTGAACGCGAGTTTCGCGTGGAACGGCGAAATCGAACGCAAGGTAGCGCGCGGATATGACCTCAGCGGCACGACAATCGAACCGTACGTCTATCCCGAGAAGGCGTCGGGAGGGTTGTTCGCCGATGTGAACGGCATCGCCAGATTCGTCGCTGCCGGCATGAAGGGAACGCCACACAACCGGCCTGCTGTCATCAGTCGTGAAAGCATCGGACGGCTGTATACGCCGGAGGCGAGGATCGGAGGAGTATTCGGTCTCGTTTCGGACTGGTACGGCTTGGGCCACTTTCTGGAGGAGTGGTCCGGGTGGAGCGGAGTCGGTTCAGTCAAGTTCTCGCGTATCTCCGTCGGTATCGCTCTGTTGTGGGTGTTTACGGCGATGGCCACGCTCGTGTGGGCGTCGGCCCAGCCGTACCTCATGGTGACCTCCGTATTCCCCGGTGTCACCAGCTGGGCGGCAACCGCCCTCGCAGCGCTCGCAGTAGTACTCTTCGCAGCGGCACTCGTGCCGCGAGTCTCCGATACGGTTGGAACGAAAGGAGGAACCGGCTCTCCAGCCGGGTAGAGATACCGGTTGTCCTGTCGCGACTTTCGCGTGCAGAGCGAGAACCTCAACGCACGAATCGGGTGGTGATCCAGCTCGTGACGATATCCAGGAACTCGTCGTGCAGCCCGGGACCGAGGATGGCGTACTCATCAGGCGAACCGCTACGTGCCTCCTGGAAGAGATGGTTTGCCGTCTCAACGGTCGCGACCGTGACGTCGCGGTTTCCCGCGCGTCGCAACGCCGCCTCGAGTGGCGGACGATTCTGCGCGGCGTCGACTTGCGTATCCAACCCACCGAAGACGGCGAGCACCGGTTCGGTATCTTGTAATCCCGGGGCCTCTCGGCGGTTTATCTCCCAAGAGAGGTACGAATCGTGATCGAACGCGAGCTGAGTTTCCAGTCCGGCGATTTAAGACTCGCCGGAACCTTCGCCATGCCCGACGGAGACGGCCCATTCCCCGCCGCACTCCTGATCGTCGGCTCCGGGATGGTCGACCGGAACGAGAACCACAAGTCGATGCCGATGAACGTGTACAACGAGCTCGCGAGCACGCTTTCAGCTGCCGGAATCGCGTCGCTTCGATTCGATAAGCAAGGCGTCGGGGCGAGTGAAGGCTCTTTTCTGAAAGCCGGGTTCTTCGATAACGTTGCCGATGCTACTGCCGCGTTCACGACTCTCAGGGAGCTTCCGGAAGTCGACGAGAGCCGAGTCGTGCTTATCGGTCACAGTGAGGGCGCGCTTATCGCAAGCCGAATGGCAGCATCCGGCGTCCCGGCTACGGCGATCGCCCTTCTCGCCGGTAGCGCGCGATCAGGTGAAGCGGTGCTCGAATGGCAGGGGAAGGCGGTTCTCCAGCATCTCCCCGGATTTCAACGTCGACTGCTTCGAATTCTTCGAATCGATCCAGCCAAGACTCAGCGAAAGCTCTTCGCCAGAATACGTTCCTCCGAAAAGGAAGTCATGCGTATGCAGCTCGTCGTGAAGGTAAATGCGAAATGGATGCGTGAGTTTATCGACTACAATCCCGCGGACGATTTCCCGCACATCAAGATTCCTATTCTGGCGCTGACCGGATCAAACGACATACAGGTCGACCCGGGCGATGTAGAAGCGATGAAAGAGTACGCACTCGCGGCTCCATTCGAGGGACACATCGTGCCTGAAGTGAGCCACATACTGCGCCGCGGAAGCCCGGGAACATCGGACTACAAGCGTCAGGCACGCGAACGGCTCGATTCCGAGGTCGTTTCGACGCTGGTTCGATGGCTCGAGCGCGTGCTGAGCCGGACCGATTCTCGTCGGCCGGTCGCCGTTTGAGCAGGTGAACTTCTACGCGCCGAGCGGTTTCGCCGGAGCGGTGTTGTCGTCGGCGGCTACATACGGGCGAGGGACTCACGAACGTAAAACGATTGATTCTTGAGGTGGTGGGTAGGTGATGACTGTATTGAGACGGGCCGGCGTCCTCCTGGGCGTTTCGGTCATTGTGTTAGGAGCACCTCGACTCGGCGGACTCGTGGCCGATCAGTTCGACTTCACCGGCATAGATCCCGACCGCGCGTTCGCCTGGATCTCGGTACACCATATCGTGCAGGCTTTGATAGTCCTCGCGCTCATGGCTCCGATCGCACGCGCCGGTACGATCGACTTCGGTCTCGGATGGGGCGACCGGAACATCGGGTTCCGTTTCGTCCGCATCTTCGCCCTTATCTTTCTCGGCTATATCGTAGTTTCGATGGCGATCGTTATTGCCGCCGGCACCTTTCGCACATTCCCGTATCCGTTGACCGCTGCCAACGTCACCGGACAGCTCGCGTTCCAACTCTTTCTTTCGGGCCCATCCGAGGAGCTTATATTCCGGGCATTCGCCATCTCGATCCTCGCTCTCGCGCTCAAAGGATCGCTGTTCAAAGGCACGATCACTTCGCCGAACATCGCTGCGGCGGTTCTCTTTGCGCTCGCCCATGTCGGGGTGTCGCTTTCACCGTTCGCGCTTTCCTACGATCCGTTCCAGCTCGTTTACGCTGGAGGGCTCGGAATCGTCTACGGCATATGTTTCGAGAAGTCGCGAAGCGTATACTATCCGATGA
>PUOG01000182.1 GCA_003552745.1 Spirochaetaceae bacterium | reverse complement strand
GTCGAAGGCGAGGGCGCCGGTGGTCAGTGCAGCGAGCGCCGACGCCGCGACGGGAGGCGGCGCGGAGCCAGGGTGGGCGCACGGTATGCTCGCCTTCGACCGACAGCCCCGCAGAGCCTGACCCCGGCGGGCGAGCGGTGCTCGCCCGCCGGGGGCGCGCCCAAAGAACACGGATAGAGCCGATTATCGCACGTATTGAGCGGCCGCGGAACGGCGCCGAAGGGCGCTTGAGTCTTGACAGCGGCAACGCGAGCACTTGACATTTCGGGGCGGGGCGGCTAACCTTCGCGACCGAAAAGAGTATTTCCCGGTGGTGTAACGGTAGCACAACAGACTCTGGATCTGTTTGTGGGGGTTCGAATCCTCCCCGGGAAGCTGATGGTACGGCCCCTTCGTCTATCGGCTAGGACGTGAGATTCTCATTCTCAAAAGAGGGGTTCGATTCCCCTAGGGGCTAAAGCCGGTGGGGTGTCCAGTTGGGCTGGGCGCCCAAACCGGCTTTTTTTTACCCGACCGGAGCGTTTGTATGACTCAGGCGAAGCGAGTGTTTCTCGTACTGGAAGACGGCAGTGTATACCCCGGCCTCGGCTTCGGCGGCGATCCGCTCGGTGTCGATGAGCTCGTGCCCGGCGCGGAGGATATGCGCAGCGCCGGTGAGGTGGTGTTCAACACCGCGATGGGCGGCTATCACGAGGTGCTCACCGACCCATCCTACACCGGACAGCTTGTGGTGATGACCTACCCCCACATCGGCAACTACGGTTCGCTCAGCGACTGGTCGGAGGTCGGTCCGGAGGATGATGAGGAACGCCGCGTGAAGGCGGCCGGCTTCATCCTGCGAAGCGTCTATCGCGGGCCGGTGCCGCCGGGGCGCATGACACTCGATACCTTTCTGCGCGACGCCGGTATTCCCGGCATAAGCGATGTGGACACTCGCGGGCTGACGCTTAAGCTGCGCGAGGAGGGGAGCCTGCGCGGGGTGATCGTGGCTGCGCCGGGCGCACGAACGCTGCCGGCGGATGAGCTCGAGCGGGTGACCGAGTACCTGCGCGCCTTCCCGCAGATGCTCGGCCGCAACCTGATCGGGACGGTCGGCGCGAGTCGGATGGTGGAGATCAACTCCGAGGGCGCCCCGCATATCGCGTTGCTCGATTGCGGGAGCAAGGCGAACATCATCCGCGAGTTGACCTCGCGCGGCTGCCGGATCACGGTGCTGCCGCACACGGCGAGCGGCGAGGAGATTGCATCTGTCGGAGCGGATGCGCTTCTCGTTTCCAATGGGCCGGGCGACCCGGCGGTGCTCGATCCGCAGATCGAGCTTCTGCGCGGCTTTGTCGGGAAGTTGCCGCTGTTCGGGATCTGTCTCGGCCATCAGCTGCTCTCGCACGCGCTCGGCGGAAAGACCGAGAAAATGAAGTTCGGCCACCACGGGGTGAACCATCCGGTGCGCGATGAGCGCACGGGGCGGGTGTTCGTTACAAGCCAGAATCACGGATTCACGGTGAGCGAATCCTCGCTTCCCGACGGGGTGTCGGTCTGGTTCCGAAATGCAAATGACGGCTCGATCGAGGGAATCGCCGCCGACGGTCCGGCGGTGTATACCGCTCAGTTCCATCCCGAGAGCGCGCCGGGGCCGCAGGATTCGAGCTGGATTTTCGATTCATTCCTATCGCACGTGAAGCGGCAATCGGAGAAGGGGGCATAGGCGCATGCCGGCACGCAGAGATATCGAGAGCATCCTCATCATCGGAAGCGGCCCGATCGTCATCGGTCAGGCGTGCGAGTTCGACTACTCGGGTAACCAGGCGGTGCGCGCCCTCAAGGAAGAGGGGTACCGGGTCATCCTGGTGAACCCGAATCCGGCAACGGTCATGACGACCCCGGGCACCGCCGACGCGATCTACATGGACCCGCTCGAGGTGCCGTACGTGGAGGAGATCATCCGCCGCGAGCGTCCCGACGCGCTGCTTCCGACGATGGGTGGTCAGACGGCGCTCAATCTGACGATGGATCTCGAGAAGGCGGGGGTGCTGAAGCGCTACGGCGTGGAGTCACTCGGAGCCGATGTCGAGAGCATCCGGCTCGCAGAGGATCGCGGTGCGTTCAAAGAGGTGATCGCGAGGATCGGGCTGGAGAGCCCGGAGAGCGCGCTCATCCACAGCTACGAGGAGGGGCGCGAGTTCATCGACCGGGTCGGCGTGCCGCTGATCATCCGACCGAGTTACACCCTCGGCGGTCGCGGCGGCTCGATCGCCACCACCGAGCGCGAGGCCGAGGAGTTCGTTCAGTGGGCGCTCGACGAGAGCCCGGTCCACACCGCGCTCATCGAGGAGAGTCTGCTCGGCTGGAAGGAGTTCGAGCTCGAGGTCATGCGCGATGAGGCGGACAACGCGGTGGTCGTCTGCTCGATCGAGAATGTTGATCCGATGGGTGTGCACACCGGTGACAGCATCACCGTCGCTCCGGTGCAGACGCTCAGCGATCGCGAATACCAGGTAATGCGGACGGCCGGCATCGAGATTCTTCGCGCGGTCGGTGTCGATTGCGGCGGCAGCAACGTGCAGTTTGCCATCAACCCGGACGATGGCCGGATGGTGGTCATCGAGATGAATCCGCGTGTCTCCCGCTCGAGTGCGCTCGCGAGCAAGGCGACCGGATTCCCGATCGCCCGCTGCGCCGCGCGCCTTGCGGTGGGATTCACCCTCGACGAGGTGATCAACGATATCACCGGCAAGACGGTCAGCTGCTTCGAGCCGAGCCTCGACTATGTGGCGGTAAAGGTACCGCGGTTCGAGCTGGAGAAGTTCCCGGCCGGCTACGCGGAGCTCGGCACGCAGATGAAGAGCGTCGGCGAGAGTCTGGCGATCGGACGAACGGTGACCGAGGCGCTGAATAAGGCGATTCGCGCGTGCGAGTTCGGCTTCGACGGGCTCGAAGATCTCGAGGGCGCCGACGACGCGACGGTAGCCCGAATGCTCAAGTTGCGTCATCCGCGCCGGATCTTCGCCGCCTACACGGCGATCAAGCGCGGTGGGGTTCAGGCGATCGAGTCGGTGGCGAAGCGGACCGGATACGACCCGTGGTTTCTCTACCAGATGTTCGAGTTGGCCGAGCTGGAGAAGGAGATCGCCGGGCGTGGAGGCGGCGCGCCTTTCGACGACCACGCCGGCGTGGCGCTCCTGTTGGAGGCCAAACGCGCCGGGCTGACCGACGCGCGGATCGCGGAGCTCGCGGGGCTCGGTTCGGCGGCGGAGGTCGAGCGCGTTCGGCGTGCGCGAGACCTCAACGCTGTCTACCACTTCGTGGATACGTGCTCGGGCGAGTTCGAGGCCGATACGCCGTACTTCTACGGCACCTACGGCGAGATCGATGAAGGCGCACCGATGGCCGAGCGCGCGGTGTTGATTCTCGCAAGCGGTCCCAACCGCATCGGACAGGGGCTGGAGTTCGATACGTGCTG
>PUOG01000342.1 GCA_003552745.1 Spirochaetaceae bacterium | reverse complement strand
TTGTGAACCTTTCGCATCATCCACAACTTGCCGATCTGCAGCTTCGTGAATATGCCGGCTGGTCGGTACGGGAGGTCTTCGGGCAGAACGATTTCCCGCATGTCCGCGACGAAGAGTACAATATTACAATCGGAGGATACGACTACTTCTGGTTCGAGCTCATCCCGTCCAAAGAGACCATTGCGGATGTGCAAGTACCTTCGCTTACCGTGAGCACAAGCGAATGGAAACGGTTCGGCAATGGTGTCCGAGCTGACCTCGCCGAGCGGATACTTCCCGCCTACATCCCTACATGCCGCTGGTTTCGAAGCAAGAGCCGAAAGATGCGAAAGGCCACCGTCGTGGATGCCCAGCCGATCGGTGATGCCTGGCTCGCCACGGTGCGAATCGAGTATGCCGACCAGGAACCGGAGCTCTACCAGGTTCCGCTGCTGCTGCTCACCGGCGAAGATGCCGACGAGCGAGCCGACGCCTCACCGGACGCGGTTATCACACAGGCGACCGTCTCCGGCGAAGACGGAATGCTTTTCGACGGAGTCTTCGATCCATCGTTCCGTGCCGACCTGCTCGACGTCGTGCTTCGCAAACGACGAAAACGCGGTAGCGCCGGAGCATTGTCGGGAATCACCGATACTCGGAGCCGGCGTCCGACCGACGGTGAGGGGCAGAACAGCAGAGTGTTCGGCGTCGAGCAGTCAAACACCTCGATCTTTTACGAAAGCGGTTACTTCATGAAACTCTATCGGAAAATCGAGGACGGAGAGAATCCCGATGTCGAGCTCATTCGCGCTCTATCCCGGACCTCGGCGTTCAATCTGATCCCCCGGTATCACGGGCACCTCCGATACGAGTCCGAAGAACTGAGCGGTGCAGCGGCACTTCTGGTGAACCACATCCCGAACGAGGGCGATGCGTGGAGCTTCTCCCTCGGTGCGGTCGAGCGGTACTTCGAAAATGTACTCAACTCCCAGTCTGAGCTCCCACAGGACATTCCGTCGGCGGATAGCCGGTCGGTCGAGTTCGACTCGTCGACTCTCACTGAAGAGTTCGTCGAACTGGTCGATGGGTTCTATCTCGAAATGGCGCGGGTACTCGGACGCAGAACCGCGGAGCTTCACAATGCACTGGCCTACGAGACCAAAGGAGACGCATTCGAACCGGAACCTTTCTCGCTACTGTACCAGCGAAGCATCTATCAGAACGCGCGGAGCCTTCTGAAACGAGTGCTCCAGCAGGTGCGGCGGGCGGCAAAGCGGGCCGAGGGATCGCGCGCAGAGGCGCTGCAGAGCGTTCTCGACCTCGAACCGGCGATCGTGGCTGCATTCTCCGGCATTCGCGAACATAAGCTCGACGCGAAGAAGATCAGAATCCACGGCGACTACCACCTCGGCCAGGTTCTGTTCACCGGGCGCGATTTTGTCATCATCGATATGGAAGGTGAGCCTGCCCGAGCGATCGGCGAGCGCCGACTGAAGTTTTCGCCGTTCCGTGATGTCGCGGGGATGCTTCGCAGTTTCCACTACGCCGCATGGGCCGGCTGCTTCGCGATGGGCGGACTCAGTGACGCCGATCGTGCACTGGTCGAAAAATGGATCGCTCCGTGGTATAACGCGGTCGCCGGGGTGTTCGTCGAGAGTTATCTCGATTCGCTCGGCGATAACGGACTCGTACCGGCGGATCCGGATGACCGGCAGCGAATGCTCGACCTTTTCCTTCTGGAGAAGGCGGTGTACGAGCTCGGCTACGAACTCGACAATCGTCCTGATTGGATCGACATTCCACTGGCGGGGATTTCCTACGTCGTAACCGAGTAGCGTCAAGGAAACGGTATATGAGGATCGGAAGTCACCACACGAAAGGCGAGGGAACATCGTTCTGCGTTTGGGCCCCGTTTCGTTCGACCGTGGAGGTGCACCTCGTTGCACCCGACGAGAGACGGATTTCGATGGAACAGGATGAGGACGGTTACTGGGCAGTCAGTGGAACCGACGTCGAACCCGGAGCCGAGTACTTCTATCTGATCGACGGCCGCGTGGACCGTCCCGATCCGGCAAGCCGGCGTCAACCGCGCGGCGTTCACGGACCGTCGGAAGTAGTTCGTCCAATCGACCTCTATGTCGATGACGACACGTACCGTCCGCCCACTCTCAACGATCTGGTTCTTTACGAGCTGCATGTCGGGACCTTTACGCCGGAAGCAACCCTCGATGCTGCGAGAGAACGACTGCCGTACCTGCGAGACCTCGGAATAAGCGGTGTCGAGCTCATGCCCGTTGCGCACTTTCCGGGTCAGCGCAATTGGGGATACGACGGCGTCTACCCCTTTGCGGTACACACTGCCTACGGCGGGGCGCCGGCGTTCGCCCGCTTCTTGGAGGCGGCACACTATCATGGGATCGCGGTCTTTCTCGACGTCGTATACAACCATCTCGGTCCCGAGGGAAACTATCTGGCCGACTTCGGGCCGTATTTCACCGAGTACTACAAGACGCCGTGGGGAGCCGCGTTCAACTTTGACGACGAGTACAGCGACCACGTCCGGGCGTTTTTTCTCGATAACCTGCGCTACTGGCTCGAAGATCTTCATGTCGATGGTCTACGCCTTGACGCCGTACACGCGATGCTCGACACGAGCGCCGTTCACGTTCTCAGCGAGCTGTCGGCCGAAGCTGAGCGCATCAGCATCCAAACCGGAAGAAGGCGCACACTCATAGCGGAGAGCCTCAGAAATGATAGCCGGGTAATTACGCCACGTGAGCGCGGCGGACTCGGGATCCAGTGTGAGTGGCTCGACGATATGCATCACGCCCTACACGCGAAGACTACCGGCGAGCGCACCGGCTACTACGTCGATTTCGGCGACACCGAATCGCTTCGCAAGGCGTTCGCCGACGCATACGTGCTATCGCGAACCTACTCCCGCTATCGAAAACGCACATTCGGAAACTCGGCCGAACATTGCGCACCGAGACAGTTCATCGTCTATGCTCAGAATCACGACCAGATCGGCAACCGTCCGCACGGCGACCGCCTCGCCGCGAGGGTGGATCTGGAAACACTCAAGTTACTTGCCGGTTCGATCATTCTCGGTCCGTATACGCCGATGATCTTCATGGGCGAAGAGTACGGAGAAACGGCCCCGTTTCAGTATTTCGTCAGCCACTCCGACCCCGGCCTGATCGAGTCGATCCGCGCCGGACGGCGAAAGGAGTTCGCCGCCTTCTTCGCCGGCACCGACGGTCCGGATCCACAGTCGCGCGCGTCGTTCGACCGCAGTCGGATCGATCTATCCAAGCACAGCGAGCGCAAACGAGGACGCACGCTCCACGCATACTACAAGGAAGTAATTCGGCTGCGACACCAGGTAGCCTCGATGCCGCCCGACGAGCCGACCATCAGGGCGGTTCTCGGCTCCCCTGAAGACCGCCCTTCCGGATACGATCCGTACGCGATCCCGTTACGGGCCCGGCTATCGGTGGAGTGCGGAGACGATATCGTTGCGATCAGCAGGGCGACCTCCAACGGGTTGATCGTGCTGCTTCTGAACTTCTCGAACATCGACAGCGAAGCCGAGTTCGCTCGCGAGGAGAGTTTCTTCCGGGTACTCTTCGACAGCTCCGACGCGCGGTGGGGCGGGCCGGGCATGAAGAACGGACTCCACATTCAGCCGTCCGAACCGGTCTGGCTTAATCGCAAGAGCGTTATGTTGTTGCAGGAAGAGCTATAGCCCTACGGTCCGGATACGCGCTCGAACACCTCATCGTCCACGATCCCTTCCCAGTCGTCATACAGGTTGTCCGGCGGATCATCGGAGTACGGAACGAATACCATGGCGATCGAGTTGATACAGTAGCGCAATCCGGTCGGTTTGGGACCGTCCTCGAATACGTGTCCGAGGTGACTGCCGCTCAGGCTGTCGATCACCTCGATCCTCGTCCCGAATAGTGAGCTGTCGATACGGTAGTAGACCGCATCGGCACTGATCGGTCTGGTATAACTCGGCCAACCGGTATTCGAATCGTACTTGTCCTCGCTGCGGAACAGCGGCTGTCCGCTCGCCGCCGAGTAGTAGACTCCTTCCTCGAACACTCCGTCATACTTGCCGGTGAACGCGCGCTCGGTACTGTGCCGCCGCAAGGTTTGAAACTGCCCCTCGCTCAGGCGCTCGCGCCACTGCTCGTCGGTGAGATCGATGGGAAAGACGTACTCCTCGCTCTCCTGCAGCAGAATCGAGCTCTCCTCTCCGCCGGTATACTGCGGAACCGGACCTGACGACTGTTCGACCGGGTCGAGGCTCCCGAGGTCCTCTCCGACGCCCTGTCCATATGCGAGCCGGCTGCCCAACCATATCGCCGACGGTATGACGATACTCGAGATGAGGACGGCAATCGCGATCTTCTTGCGCTTCATAGAAGATAAAGATGTGCCGGCGAGCAGAGCAAAGTCAACGCTGTCAACGAAGTAGTCTATACCAGCTGTCGCGGGACGGAGGTGTTCCATGTTTTTGAGAACACCCGCGCCTTTCCCTCGTATGCGTCGAGAGTAGCATGGATCTCGAACTCGTCCGCCGTGCACGTTAAGAGCGTTCGGGTTACCGTACGTATACGCCACCCGTCGCGAGCGAGCCCCCGGGTCGAGACTATCTCGCTCTCGGCGGATAGAACATCGTCTCCGACATGGCGGTACCATTCGTCGGTTCGCCGGCTCACCTCGACGTCGATGCCGTCGAGCCGATATGTGCCGAAATCGGCGATCACGTGCAGTTCAGAGCGGTCGCGGCCGAGGTCGCGGGTGATCAGCCAGTTGTGCTCCGGCGGCTCGAGGGTCGTGCGGGGCGGAGGCGGCGCTTGCTCTGCGTGCTCGAAGGTCGGCGCCGGCTCACGGTAGGCGGCATCGTGCGAGCGCAGCGGCAGCCGCATTCGGCATCCGGAGGGCCGGATGGAGAGACAGACCTGCTCCGGAGACGGCCACGCCAGCGGCCAGTAACTCGTCGAGATGGCGATGCGTATGCGCCGGCCGGCGGCGAATCGTTGGGCGACGTAGTTCAATGAGAATCGAACCCGTGTCCACTCGCCCGGCTGAATCGGCTCAGGGTTCTCGTGCGAGTTCCGGTGTGTCAGGTTCAGCAGGCCGTACGTTACGCGGGTCGCCTTGCCGTCGGAACCGACGTCCGAAAGGCGCACAGCGACCATCGCCGCCGGGCGGTCACTGCGTAGTTCGAGTTCGACTTCCGGGGCGCCAAGCACCTCAATCGGTTCGGCAAGCGGATCGCTCTCGAACACGAGCGCACCGCCATCCTCCTCCCGTTGATCGCTCGGAAGATCGGGCGCGCTCGCGTAGGAGCACCACTTGCCGGCGTACAGTCCCACACTCAGCGGTGAGCTGATCACCTGCTCGGCGCCGTCTGCGCACCCTCCTTGGCTCTCCGGCGCCGACCGGTCGAGGATCACGCCTCGATCGAAGCAGTACTCCCGCCAGACCGTCGACTCGGCGGGCCACTGCGCCTCGCCGATCCATCGACCGGGTCGATTGCGGTAGTCGGTTGCGGGGTCGACGCTGTCGAGCATCCACGCTCTGAGCATCGGCTCATCCATAATGCCGGTGTCGCGATCGTTCAGCCAGTAGTCCCACCACCGCAGGCACTCCCGGAGAAAGCCGATCGCCGGGCCCGGCGTTCCCAGATGGGGATAGGTGTGGCTCCACGGACCGACTATTCCGAGCCGCGGGGCGCTCAGCCCCGCAAGGAGGCGGAAAACCGAGTTGGAGTAGCCGTCGGCCCAGCCGCTGACCGCCATCACCGGGCAGAGAATCGCGTCGAAATCTTCGCAGACCGAGCCGTGTTTCCAGTACTCATCGCGGTGCTGGTGCTCGAGCCACGTCTTCACCCACAGGCCGCTGCCGTCGAGGCGCTGCATCCACATCTCCCTCCACGCATCTCCGACGATCACCGGATCGGGAGGCATCGAATTGTAGGCGAACATTGTGGAGGCCCACGAGATGTTATCGCTGAGAAGGCACCCGCCCATGTAGTGAACGTCGTCGGCGTACCGGTCATCGGTCGAGCAGACGCTGACCACCGCATCGAGTCCGGCCGGGCGGCGTGCTGCGATCTGCAGCCCGTTGAATCCACCCCACGATATGCCGATCATCCCTATTCGCCCGTTGCACCACCGCTGTTCGCGCAACCAGGAGATGACATCCTCGCCGTCGTCGAGCTCGACCGGAAGGTATTCATCGCTGAGCACACCCTCGGAGTCGCCGCTTCCCCGGAGGTCGACCCGTATCGAAGCGTACCCTGCGCCGGCGAAATACGGATGCATGCTCGCATCGCGACCGCGGGTCATATCACGTTTGCGATACGGGATGTACTCGAGGATGACCGGAACCGGCTGCCGGTCGGCGGTCTCCGGTAGCCACAACCGGGCGGCGAGGCGTGTCCCGTCACGCGTGGGAATCCAGATGTTCTCCACCGTCCGGACGTTTTCGACCTCGCGAATCTGTGCACTCACCGATGTCCCTCGCTCGCCGCAGGCGGATAACCGTCGTCGGTCTCGCTGTGCCGGTTACGCCGAGGTTTTCGCTTCGGCGGTCGTGCGAGGTCGAAGCGCAGCATTTTCTCGCATTCACGGTGCTTCGCGAGGAGCTCCTTCTGATCGCGCGCGCCGATATAGATCGCGCCGAGCTCGTAGCTGTAGCTGTCTTCGTCGGGAAGTTGGGAGAGCTGCATCCCCTCCTGGACGTGCAGGCGCACCGACGTGCCCGGCAAGCGCCGTTCTGCTTCCGCGATCTCGTCGGCATCCGGATTTGCCCGGACGGTGGCGTCTCGATACGCGTGGACGAAGAATTTCGCCGCACAACCGAACTCACCTTCACGGTGCACGATTCGAGGACGCCGGCCCAGGGCGACATCTATCATGATCCGCTCGTTTGAAACGCCGTCGACGCGCTCGAACAGTTCGGCGTGCGATTGCGAGATCCGAGGGTTGATCTCGAGAACCCAGATCTGGTCGGTGCGCGGCGAGTAGTACATTTCGATGTTGAACGGTGAATCGTCGAGTCCGAGCCGTTCGACGATATCTACGGCTATCCGCGACATGCGCTGCTTGACCTTTCGCGACAGCGACGACGGGTACTGATAGCGGGAGAAGGTAGAGCGGTTCGCCTCCCGAATCGAGTCGACGACCCCGTAGATGACCGTCTCCCCGCGAAAGACATACCCTTCGAGGGTGCACTGTCGTCCGGCGATGATCCGTTCGGCGATACAGGCATGTTCGGGAAGCCGCTCGATGCTCTCGGGAAGCGACGCGAGCTTCATCAGCTGCTGTAGCGGTTCCGAGAGTCGAGGAAGATGCTCGCGCATCTCAGCACAGGCGGCCTCGAGGTCGCTCCGGTTACCGACCCGAAAGCCGAGATGCGATCGGTACGAGTTAAGCGGCTTGACCCAGATCGGATACTCGAGAGAGAGGTTGTCGGCGACATTCGGGTCGAACGGATCGAAGTATTCGAACTCCGGAATGTGTCTGGGAGCGGCCTCCTTCTGGATCAACCGACTCCAGTATTTGTGATTGCAGCGCAGCACCGCTTCGAAGGTCGGTCCCGGCACACCGAACCGCCCGGCGAGAATCGGCACGAGCTCGGTCGCCGGGAAATCGAGGAGAGTCACTATCGCATCGATCGATCCGCTGTGCATTCGTAGCCGCGATTCGCAGCTTCGCAACAACTCCGGCACCGGAAACTCCTCGACACCGCGAATCTCATCGCGGTGAAGCAGCTCGTGGAATCGGCACTCTTCCAGTCCCGGCGTACGCTCGAGAATGTCGCGATTATCGTCGTCCAGCCCAAGTACAAATACATTCGTTACCATATTTCGGACGCTCACTGCTCGCTCGACTTCAAAAGAGTTCTCACTTCCGTTCGGTTACAAAGTGACTGTAGAATTTCGATGCCTCCGTTGCAATCGGTTGCAGATTGCGGTTGGAGATTGAGTGGTCAGATTCGTGTCGATAATGCGACTCCGTCTGTCCGAGGCCGGAACCGGCCGGAAGTCAGAGTTGCTCCAGCGATCGCATCACGTAGCTGAAATTCACGAACTCCTGCTCCAGTCGCAGCCGCTCGGCGTAGCGATTCGACCGGAGGTCGTCGAAAAGCGCGTGCTCTTGCGTAGTGAGATATCGAAGATCGACGGTCACCGGTTTCGGCTCGCTACCCCAGTGCGGCTCGTGCGCGAGTAAAGTTTCCCGGTCCATGAACAGCGATCGGGCGTGCGGGAAATGCGAGCGGAACTCGCTCAGAATCGCGAATCCGTGCGTATCGATATCTCCCCAGTACCAGAGACGCACGTTGTGCAACCACCGCGCGGCAGCGAGCGAGGCGAAGTGGTAGCCGCGTCCGAACAAAACGATACTCCGCTCGCGATCAGGAAGGCTCAAGCCGTTGATGTCGTTTTCGGTGACGAATACGTCGGTGATCGGGACGGTGTGCGACCGTGGAGAATCAAAATCGGGGATACCGCCCGGCTCAGGCACACCGGCGGGCCCGCCCCCCGGTGGCTGCCGGCAAAACTCCGCCATCGGAACGGTCAGGTCGGTGTAGCCGCCGGCCGCCGGGGCGAGCCGCTCGTCGAGCAGCCGGAACCGCACGATCTCCGGCCGCGTGCGAAATCCGTAGCGCGTTTCGAAGCCGCGAACGCCGCTATAGCGGGTGTCTACCGCCTCCGGGGGGAGTACCGGATCGAGCCACTGTGCGAGAATCCGCCGGTGACTCTCGACGAACTTCGTATCGATTCCCGGAAGCGACATCTGTCGTATGTATATTCCGGGTCGGGGATGCCCGGCGAGCCAGGTTACAACTTCGAGCAGTCGATCGACCGAATCGGCGTGTTCGAGCAACTCGAACGGATATCGGGCGACCCACTCGGCGAGAACCGGGTGGCGACCGACCACCCGCGCCGCGAGTGTCCGAAACGTCTCCAGGGCTTCGTGTTCTCCGAGAAAGGAGGCAAGCGAATCGCAGTCGTCGAAGGAGACCGCCTCCGGCACACGGTTTCGCCCCAACTGTCGGTGATCGACCGACTTCCATTCGAGGGCGAACGGCGCTCGCGCCTCGGCGCGCTCGAGCTCCTGTACCCATGCCCGCACCTCGTCGAAGTGCTCGAGCATCTCGCTCGAGGTCGGGCCCTTCAGTTTGAGCCTCAGGGGAAAGAGCGATGCGTCCGGCGGCGGCTTGGCTTGTGGCGACCCCGCGCCATCATCGCCGCTCGGCGGCTCGCCCTGGGGCGTTCGCGCTCCCAGCGGGTCCGGTTGCGGCGCCTCCGCGGAAAGGAATTCGCCCTTCTTCCAGCGCTTCGCAAGACGCGCCTTGATATCCTTCGTCCGCGTCCACGCCGCCCGAGATGCCCGATTCATACGCCCCGCGCTTCTTTCTCCCGTTGATACTCCTCGATCGTCAGGCAGCGCAGAAGCGATTCCCGCCCTTCCTTCGTGTGGACGAATCCGACGGTCGAAACGTACGGCTCGATAATGTGGATTTTCTGAAGCGGTGTGATGATGAGCAGCTGCAGATTCAACTCCTTGAACAGCCGCAGACCGTATCGCGTCGACTCGTCCGAGCCCTTGCCGAAGGCCTCGTCGATCGCAACGAAGCGAAAGCTTCGCGATCTCGTCTCGCCCCACTCGAGCCCGAACTGGTAGGCAAGACTCGCGGCGAGCACCGTGTACGCAAGCTTCTCTTTCTGCCCTCCGGACTTCCCGCCGGAATCGGTATAGTGCTCGTACTCGGTGTCGTCTTCTTTCCAGCGCTCGGACGCGGCGAACGAGAACCAGTTGCGCACATCGGTCACCTTCTCGGTCCATCGCCGGTCGATCTCGGTGCTTCCTTCGCGCCCCTTGAAGCGGTCGATGATCGACTTGACCTGAAGATACTTCTCCTCGGTGTACTGCTCATCGGTCGAGCCGGTAAAGCTGCCCTCGGTGCACTTTTTCAGTTCCTGCCGGAACGACTTGATCTCCACATCATTGGTGTTGTTCGCCTCGAGCCGGATGTACCGGTCCTTGTTGAACTCGATCGCCGACATCGACTGGTTGATCCGCGTAATACGCTCGCGGATAATCTGATACTCCTTGTTCAACTGCGCCTGGAAGTTCGCAATCTCGCGGATTGTGTTTTCGTTCAGAAGCGCCTTGAACCGTTCTTCGAACTTCGGCAGATCGTCTGCTTTCAGTCGATCGAGCAGCTTTCGGTACTCGTCACCGGCCTCGATCGATGCATCCATCTCCCGGGTTTCCGCCGGATAATCGCGGCGAAACTCACTCATCGTCGCACCGATCTGCTCCTGCAGATTCCGCAGACGCCGGTCCTCGGCGTCGATCTTGCCCTGAATCCACTCACGCAGGTCCTGCTGCCGGTTGTCGCAGCTCTCTACGGTAAGTTGATGCGATCCCAACGCTTCACCGCGAAGCGGCTCGATCTGTTCGGCAAGCTCCTCGAGCGGCGTGTCGCTCGCCGCGCACGTCTCCTCGGCGTCGGAAAGCTGCGCTTCGGCGCTTTCGCGCCGGTCGTCGAGTGACTTGATCTCACCGTGAATCCCTTCGAGCTCCTTCTCCAGCGCGTCGATCGCCGAATCGGTGCCGTCGAGCCGCGCGCGCAGGTCGGCCAGCACGTCGGAGCTTCGCTCGAGCGAGGCGATCTCCTCGTCTATCTCCGCGATTCGCTCCGCAAGCGGCTGCCAGTAGATGTCCTCGAAGTACACGAAGCCCTGAAGACGGTAGAGCGAGCGCTTGCGATCCTCGAGCTTTGATGTCTCGTTCTGAAGCGCAGCGATCTCTTCGCCGAGATCGGCGATGCTTTGCTCGAGCTGCGACTTTTCGGTGTTCAGCACGCGTATCTTCTCGTCGTTGCGCCACCCGAGCACGTAGCGACTTCGGTCATCTATGCGATGACGGTCATCCTTCTCGTGGCGAACCGCCGAACCTTTCACCTGTCCCGATTTCGTAAGGGCCCGCCGGGAGCGACGGAACTGCTCCATGGTCTCGCAGCATGTATAGTCGAAACGGCGCGCCAGCTCGGCGCCGAGCCAATCCCGCAAGCGGCTGTCGGGCTTCACCTCGATTTTGCGAAGCAGCGAATGTGTATCCGGGTCGTCGGGAGAAACACCAACCTCCTCTCTTACTCTGAAGTAGACGAGGCGGCCGCGCAGGTGTGTGCGATCGACCCAATCGCTGACATGTTCGTACATCTCTTCGGGAACGAGGAGCGACATGCCGAAGTTGCGAAGCAGACGTTCGATCGCGCCTTCCCACTCCTTCGCTTCCTCGCGAACAGATATGAGCTCGCCGGCGAACGGAAGCGCGGCGTCGTCGATCTCGAGCGCTTCGCAGAGGCGTTCGCGAATAGCGATCTGTTTCGAGTCGATGTTGCTGCGGCGAGTGCGTAGCGATTCGATCTCGTCGCTCAGTTCCGCATGCCGGCCACGGAGGTCGCGGAAGTTCACCTCGAGCTCCGAGCGTCGATTGAGTGCGTCGTTCGACGCCTGTTCGGCTCTCGTCAGGAGGCGTTCGACGGCCGCCTGATTGTCGACGAACGTATCCGCGCCTTCGGGAAGGGGAAGATCGAGCGTTCGGCAGATCTCCGCATATTGCTCGAAGCGTTCGGAACGACGCGTCTTCTCCTGTTCGGCGGTAGCACGCTCCTTGCGCAGGTTCTCGATCTGATCTCCCCCGTTCTCGGCGATTGCCTGCTTGAGCTCGTCACGCCTGCTGCGCTCGTGACGGATCGCACTCTGTTTTTCGTCGCGTGCGAGGGTGTATCTGTGGATGCGGTCACGGTAGTTGTCGATTCGGGTTCGAAGGAGATCCGCCTTGAGCGCCGAGAAATGCGTGCGTAGTCCGTCCCTGCAGAAACGCCACTGCTCCCGCCGTGCCGTGGCGGCTTCGTATTTGTCGAGTTTATCGATGAGCGGGGTCAGCCGCGCGATCTGATCCTTTGCCCGCAGCACCGACTCGTGGGCGCGGTTCAGATCGTCGAAATGCGTTATGAGCGCTTCGATCCTCGGGCTCACATCAAACGATTCGAGCATATGTTCGCGGACGAACTCGGTGAGATTCCCCACCGCCTTCATCGATACGGTCTGGTGAAAGAGTTCGAGCGCCTGCTCGCTCTGCAGGCCGAATCGCCGGCGGAATGCCGCCCCGTACGCTGGAAAGGATTCGAACGGCGGCTCGGTATGAGGAAGCTTTCGAAGTCGTTTCTTGAGCGAGCCAATGTCCGATCCGAAACCGGAAAAATGCCCGCCGATTGAAAGATCGCTGTCCGAGACGATGTAGAACCGTGCCGGCTGGCCCTGGCTCTCCCTCTGATGAAACACCTGTGCGAGGGTCACCGTCTTGTCGAAGCCTGCGTTATAGAACACGCCGAGAATGACCGAATAGGAGTTGCGGTCGCGAAGCGCAACGGGCCGCGCCGCGTATCCGGCCTCGCTGCGCTCCGACTTATAGTACCCGAGTACGTAGGATCGGAGATCGCGTTCGCGGAACTCCGCCCCGGCGGCCTTGTTGTACGAGACACGATGAGCCGGAACCAGAAGCGTGGTAATCGCGTCGACCAGAGTCGATTTACCCGAACCGATGTCGCCGGTCAGCAACGCGTTCTTTCCATCCATCGGCAACGACCAGATCCGGTCGTGAAAGGTGCCCCAGTTGTACAGCTCGATGCGGCGCATGCGGAAACCGGCGAGCCGGTCGCTTTCGGCGAAGTCGAGGAGGTCCAATGATTGGGGCGGCGCAGTAGAGGTTTCGGTGATCGGGCTACCGGAGCTGCTTGCAGACATCACTCATTCTCCTGACCGCCGTTGTCGGCTGCACATTCGGCGTACTCCTCGAGACGGTGGTCGAACTCGTCGAGCCACTGAGCGTCGACGAACGCCTTGAGGATCCGTTTCACCTCGATCTTATTCTCATCGCGCGAAAGGAAGCGGATAAAGCCGAGTTCTTTCGCCTTGCGAAGATGGGAATGCACCTGGTCGACTGTTCGGGCCTCGGTACTGCCTTCGGGAAGGAAGGTTCGCAGCATCTCCACAACCTCGTCGACATCGAGAATGAGGCGCGGCTCCGGATTAAAGGCGTCGTGTTCTGCGAGTCGGCGACGGAGCAGCGCAAGGGTCAGACTGACCGGATAGGAGAGCTGGTGTCGAGGTATTAGCCGCGGAAGATCGGGCTCGTCCTCCTCGGATTCACGGCTCTTCAGAAAGGCGAACCCCTCGTCGTCGTGGATAACGAGCGAGAGCCCGAGCAGATTTACATGGTCGCGAACACGCGCCTCAAACCGGTGAAGCAGCTGCCACTTCTGCGGTTCATCGTCGCGATGGATGACGCCCTTGAACAACGATACGAGCGCTATCGATAGTCCGTTGCGATCGTCTCCGGTCATTGCCCGGTTCCTCGTCCCGTGCCGAATCTGTTGTCGTTCGCCACCACATCGTGGACCGGCGCCCCGTTTCCGCTGCCGGCACCATTCGCCGCGCCTCCGGCGCCCCGCGCGAACACAACCCGCGGCGTTCGTGCGCGACGGCCGACCCCTTCCGGATCGGTCCAGGTGATCATCTCCCGCCCGTCGTCGCTGATGTGGCCTCGAGGGTCGTCGGCGGCTATCGAAAAGTACGACAGCAGCTCGGTGAGCCCTTCCTTGAGCTCGAAGCGTTCAACAATAGCGCGAAGCGTGATCTGCGATTGCTCGCGCAACGCCTGTTCGATATTACCTTCGAGCCGCGCCCTGTCTACTACGATGCGGCCGAAAAGCGCCGATGGGTCTATGTCGCTCTCGTCACCGTGCTCGATCTCCGTCGTCAGGTCGACGGGAAGCGGCGGCGAGAAAAGGGGGCGATCGAGCGGCAGCGAGACCGTCGGGTGGGAGTCATCGATCTGAATGAAGTTGCTGTCCTTCGGCGCATTCGAGCGAAGCGCGAGCGCCTTCCGCTCTATGCCCGAAAGGGTGTTGATGATGCGCCGGTCTTCATAGAACGCCTTATCGTCGAGATAGCTTCGAAGCTGCTGGGAGAGCCGGGCGACGGTACGCTGAGTCTGTTCGCCGGCGCTCATCCAGTCGAAATGGATGCGGCGCAGGCGGTCGTCGCTCGCCGCATCGCCGATCTCATCGATCTCGAATACTCGGTCGAGCAGCTCGGTAAGCTCCTCCTGACTTCGAGGCGACATCAGAAAGTCCCAGAAGGCACGAAAGCTCTCGCCCTGCTCGGACTCGGTTATCGCATCGTGCTCGCCGAAGATGCGATCGAGCATCTCACCCTTCTCTCCCGCCCACGCGGCGATCTGTTCGCGCACGCTGCGATCGAGCTCGCGGAAGTTGTGTTCCACCGCCCGGAAATCTCCGAGAAGCTCCCGAGCCGTCCGGCTGAACTGCTGAAAGCGCTCCCGCAGCGATCGCGAATCGAGCAGCGGCACCTCGCCGTCGCGAATCGCCCGTATCTGCTCATCGATTTCCTTACGCCGTCTCTTCAGCTCCGCGATACGCACCTCGGCGTCCTCTTCGACGCCCGTGGCGATCTCGCGCAAGAGATTGACCGCCGTGTAGAGGCGGCTCTCGGTGCCGACGAATCCGGTTTCGAAGAGACTCTCGATCCACTGCAGCGCCGTTTCGGTGGCCGGTGTGAGATCGTAGAACGCCTGATCGGACCCCGGCGGATAGAACTTGCGCAACCAACCGCGCTCGTTGTGGGCCCATTCATCGAGGTAGCTCCTGGCCGCTCGGGGAAAGGCATCCTCCCCCTCTGTTTCCCGAAGTTGAAAGAGGTAGTCCTCGAGGCGCATGATCAGTCCGGATTCGCTTATACTACGGTTGTTCTCTTCGCGAAACGCCGAATCGAGAAATCCGGCGACGAGCGGCGCGTTGTCGGCGATCATGAGGCGCCAGGCGGGATTCGACCGGCGCATGCTCTGCACGTCAAAATAGTCGAGTGCCATTGTGCGCGCTCAGTCTGCATCAAAGGCGGTGGGCAACTCAAGCGGGATGTGAGCCGCACCGATAACGCTGAGGCACGACTTTTCGCGCTCACACAAGGAGGTGCGGGGACAGGAATGCCTGAAACCGACGGCTACCATGGTTTTCGTGTCACATTACTTTTGCACCTGCCTTGTTCTTGAGGAGCGCTGGTGTTATGTTAGAG
>PUOG01000077.1 GCA_003552745.1 Spirochaetaceae bacterium | reverse complement strand
TCCGAATGCCGCACGCCGCTTTCGCGAGAGCATCAGCCTCCCACTCTATCCCGAGCTCCATAGCGCCGACCGCCGCTATGTAGTAGAGTCATTGAAGCAGACGATCGCAGAGTGCCGGCGCCGGAACCGGTAGCTTCTACGAATCGATACGAGGAATTGTCGAACAGCTATGCCTACCGCACGACACGTACGAGGTCTTCTCCGCACGCGCGAGCTTTCGCCGGCCGACATCCGTGTCGACGGCATGAACACCGTCGTCGTCGTGCGATCGGAGAAGGCCCACGCCCGAATCATCCGTGTTCGTCCGCCGGAGCTTCCTCCCGACGTCCGGTTGGTCGACGGCTCGACGCTCCCTGCTCGCGCAGCGCTTCGCTTGTATGGCGATTCGGTCCCGATACTCGCGAAAGAAACGGTTCGCTACGTCGGTGAGCCGGTCGCTCTCCTCGTAGGTCCCAACCGGGAGCAGCTTCTCGCTCTGCGCAAAGAGGTGAACGTCGTGTATGAGGAGTACGAACCGACGTTCTCGCTCGACTCGGCGGACGGCTCGGCGGTAGCGGCAACCATCGAACGGGTAAGCGGTAATCCCGACGAGGCGTTCGAACATGCAACGCGAACGATCGATCGTGACTGCAGCACCGGAATCCAGGAACACTTCTATCCGGAAGCGCACGCCGCCTTCGCGAACTATCGACGCGACGGTCGAATCGATGTGACGTGCACGACCCAATGGCCGTACCACGTGCGGCGCACCGTTGCCGAGACGGTCGGAGTTGCGGCAGCACGGGTAAAGGTATACGCGGTCGAGCCGGGCCCGGCTCTCGACGGGAAGCTCTGGTATCCGTCTCTTGTCGCCGCGCACGCAGCACTCGCCTCACGACGCAGTGAGCGACCATGCCTGCTTCGGTTCGACCGGGGCGAAGACCTTCTCGTGACACCGAAGCGCGCCTCCACCCGAATTCGACAGCGCGCCGCACTCGATGCGGAAGGAAACGCCAAGGCGGTCGACGTTGATATCCGCTATGACGCGGGCGCGTATCCGGTAATGACCGAAGAAACGTTGCGGCGCATGATGATCGCCGGCGTCGGCGCATATCGCGTGGCCGCCGCCCGTGTGCGCGTGTCCGCTTACCGGACTAATACGGTTCCTACCGGCCCGATCGCCGGCATCGAGGCGCCGGCGTGGTTCGCCGCCGAGGAGCTCGCCGCCGGGCTGATCCGCGAGACACAGAGCGACCCGGTTGAATGGAAACGCCGCCATGTCATAACGCAGGAGGCTTCCAACCATGTCGACGAACAGCTTCCGGGCAAATCGCCGGTTCTGCGCCTGATGGATGAAGCAGCCGATGCGTCCGACTTCAACCGCAAATTCTCGGCATTCGAGCTGCAACGCAAGAACCGGAAGACGGCGCTCGGCGCTGTCGAAGTCGCGCGCGGGGTTGGCATGGCGATCGGGAGCCAGGGGATGGGATTCAGCGGCCGTACCGAGGAGCAGGTAAGCGGAAACGTGCAGCTGCAACTCGACGAGGAGGGGTTCGTATGGCTGTACACCTCCTCGCGCCCGGCATCTGCTGGTCTGCAGTCCTACTGGAAGCATCTGGTTGCCGAACGCCTCGCAGTAGAACCCGACAACGTGCGTCTCGCATCGTGCGACACCGATACGGTGCCCGACTCCGGCCCGACTATCTTCTCTCGAGCCGTAAGCGCGCACACCCGTCTGATCGAACAGGCATGTAATGCGCTCCTCAGCCGCCGAGCGGTGCAACGTCCACCGGTCACCGTGCGCCGCTCCTACCGCCGCCCGAAGCGCCAGCAGTGGGATGACGAGAACCACTCCGGAACTCCGTATCCGGGGCGCAGCTGGGCGGCCGCGGTCGTCGAAGTCGAAGTCGATCCGGTCACGTTCGAAGCGTTGGTGCGCGGGGTTTGGATAGCGATCGACGCCGGACGAATTCTCGACCCAGCGAGTGCCCGGCAGACAGTGCTGAGCACTATCAATCATGCGCTCGGTTGGGCAGCCCGCCGGCAGGTTCCGGCGATGCACCTTTCACGGCCTGTCGAACACGGTGTCGGATTCGACCCGCCGTTCCGTTACGAGCCGCCGCTCTATGTCGGCTTCGCCGACGATCATCACCCCGCGAGAACTCCACCCCTCGGGATAGGCGAGTTGCCGTGGTTCTGTGTTCCGGCCGCCTACGCGCACGCGCTCGCGCAGGCGACCGGCATCGACAGCATATCGCTTCCGGCGGGCCCTTCGCCTGTCTACGAATCACTCGAGCGGGAGAAGTAGCGGCTGATGCGGGTACGATTCACGCTTAACGGCAAAGACACACATGTCGAATGCGATCCCGGCGACCGACTCGGATACGTGTTACGTGAACACTGCGATGTCCGGTCCCTTCGTCTTGACTGTGCGATAGGTCGGTGCGGATCGTGTCTCGTGCTCTTCGAAGGACTGATCGTCAACTCATGTATCGTTCCGATGTTTCGTGCGGTAGGCGCAGAGATCATGACGGTGGAGGGTTTGTACGGCACCCAGTCGCTCGTCGATGTCGAGCGCGGGTTCGAGCGCGCGTCGTTCGAGCCATGCCAGTACTGCGCTTGCGCGAAAACGCTGCTGACTCATGCGATCATTAGCGAGACGGCAAAACCGCGCAGGCAGGAACTCGCCGTTCAGGCGCAGACGGTGCGCTGCAGATGCACCTCCTACCGCCAGTTCGTCGAGGCAATCGAGTTCGCCGCCGAGCAAAGGAGGGCGAATGACGCGCAGTAGCCCTCGAATCTACATTCCGCACACCAACGGCGAACTCACACAGCTTCTGCGACGGCACCCCGAAGCAAAGATCTACGCCGGCGGAACCGGCCTGCTCTATCCCGACGGGGTCGGTCACCTCGCGCTGCCACCGGTGCTGATCGCGCTCTACGGCGTGGAAGACCTTCGGCGCATTGCCCGCACCGATCAGCACCTCGATGTCGGAGCGAACGCGACGATTCGGGCAATCAGCCGGGTTGCACATAACGTCGTCCCGCAGCTGTTGACCGACACGCTTCCGCACATCGTGCCGCCCGGTCTGCGAAATCTCGCAACACTTGTCGGGAACGTATGTACGCTCGAACGCGTCATGACCTCGGTACCTACCTTGATCGCCCTCGGCGCGGCCGTGGAGATTCGCCGAGCCGGCGGCGGACGCTGGGTGCCGATGGCGCGCTTTCACGGGACGAGGTCCGAGCCGCCGCTCGCTCCGGGCGAGGTGGTCACGCGGTTGCGGATTCCACTCGACCGATACGACGTGCAGCTCTTTCGCAAGACCGAAGATGCGCGGCTGACGATGGCTGCGGTCGCATCCGGCAGTAAACGCACGATAGAAAACGTACGAATCGTTATCGGGTCGTCGGCACCGGTGGTATTACGCAACCGCGAGCTGGAGGCCGAACTGGCCGGGCGCAAGGCGCCGCTCGGGCGTCGCGAAATCACTCAGGCGGCGGAGCGAATGCGCTTTGCCGC
>PUOG01000275.1 GCA_003552745.1 Spirochaetaceae bacterium | reverse complement strand
CCGGCGGCAGCCGAACCAAGCAAGGAGCCGACTGTGAGCCACCGATCCGAATCCCGGAAAGGGCGCATCTACCGCGACCCGCACTTCCGCTACCGCGACGAGTACAGTGGGCGCGCGATCGAGCGGCTCACCGATTACCGCGGTCACACGAACCACCTATACTTCACCGACCCGTGCTGGATTGAAGAGAACAGGTCGATGGTTATCGCCTCGGACCGGGAGAACCGTAGCAACCTCTTCCGCCTCGACATCGATGAAGCAACGATCACCCAGCTCACCGATCTCGAAGGACCCGGCCGGCCGTCCGGCTGTTACAGCGCAGCAAACGGCCGCCACTACTACGCGTGGGACGACCGCGTGTTCGAGCTCGCCGTCGACACGCTCGAAGAGCGCGAAATCTATCGCGCTCCCGACGGAATGCAGCTGTCGCGCCCGCACGCGACCGCCGACGGGACGAGCGTTATCGTCGCCGAATCGGAAATCGACCGGAAGACCGCCGGCCGAGTCTCGTTCGCGTACGCCGGCTTCTACCGCGATTTCGAGCGCCGACCGCTGACGCGGATCTTGCGCATCGACCTCACCGGCGGTCGCGCGGAGCCGATCCACGAGGAGCGCCGCTTCATCACCCACATCAATCCATCTCCGTCGATGCCGCAGATCATGACCTTCTGTCATGAAGGGCCGTGGCACCTGGTCGAGCAGCGGATCTGGGGGCTGAACGTGCGCACCGGAGAATGCTGGAAGATTCGGGACCAGGAAGGCGCCGATCTGGCGATCGGCCACGAGTACTGGTTCGCCGACGGCGAGCATATCGGATATCACGGACGCTCGCGCAGCGAGGCGACGCACACCGCCGGCAAACACGTCTTCGGTTACATTCGTCCCGACGGCAGCGATCCGGTCGAGCGCTGGTTCCCTTTTCACTCGACGCACTTCTGCAGCCTCGACGAGCGGCTGATCGTCGGCGACGGCAGTCCGGCTGCGGTCTTCACCCACCAGGGGGTCGCGCAGCCGTTTATCCAGCTATTTCGCTGGAACGGGGCGGAATATGAGGGTCCGCGCATCCTCGCCTACCACCGCAGCACCTTCAACGACCAGCACGCCCATCCGCACCCGCGGCTCACCCCCGACGGGCGTCACGTTATTTACACCTCCGATCTGACCGGTTACTCGAATATCTACCGGGTCGAAATCGGCGATTTCGACGAGCTGCCGCTGCTGACCGACGAGGTGAGGCCGCAGCATACATAGGGTGATGGATTGCCGGGGCGGCGCGTGCCCCCTCGCGCAGACGGCCTCACAGCCGGGGCACGGCTGCAGCGCGTGCATGCCGCGAGGGCAGGCGCCGGCGTCCGTGCCCGGCGCCGCTTTCGCGCACCGCCGCGCCCTTCCCGCCCCTACACCCCTTTCAGCGCCTCGGCGATCGGCGTCTCGCCGTCGAGCAGCGTGAAGTCCTTGCCGATGGTCGCCGGCTCGTCGAGACAGGCAACGAGGGTGGCTGCGAGATTCTCGCGAGATGTCTGCCCGCTGACGTGCGGGTCGGTACCGACGCGCACCGTGCCGGTCTCCGCCTCCTCGGTGAGACCGCCGGGGCAGACAATCGTCCACTCGATCTTTGGATGATCGGGCATTATTTCGTGCATGCCGTGCAGAAAGTCGTCGGCATGCGCCTTCGCCCGGTGGTAGTGCATGATCTTCGACTCGCTCTTCGGATCCTTGTTGATCGACGAGAGCATGATGTAGCGGCTCGCGCCCTGCACCGCCGCGGTCACCATCGACCGAATCGCTCCGATATGGTCGATAAGCACCGTCTTGTCTTTCCCGGTCTTGCCTCCGGAGCCGGCGGCGAAGATCACCGCGTCGCAGCCGCGGACCGCATGATCGATTGGATACTCGAGGTCGCCGAGCACCGTCGCGGCGCCGAGCTCATCGAAGGTCGTCTTCTGCTCAACGCTGCGAATCATTGCGACCGGCTCGTGCCGGCTCGCCACGAGGTTACGCACCACCCGCTTTCCCGTCTTTCCGTTTGCACCGATTACCAGAACTTTCATGGATATCGATGGTAGCCGCCTCGCGCTCGGCAGGCAAGGGTCGCGATCGAGATTTCGAAATCAGACCTTTGGACGCGTTGACGTAGCCGAGTTTCGCAGCGCTGGTGGACCGGCAGAACGGAATCCTCGGCGGCTGCTGGTGCGGAAAACCACCCACCGGGCCCCGTCCAGACGGAGGAAGACTAATGCTTTGTTAAGTCTTCACCTCGTCACGTCCATAACACGGATCGATGAACCCAGGGGGGAACAGGGGGCCTATGGATCTGATCGAAGTCGGAGAGGTCAGAGACCCCTCACGCGGACTCACCGGTCTACCCAGTAGTCCGGCTTGCGATGGCTATGGGCTACTGCGATGATCACAATGGTCTCACCACGCACGATGTAGGCGATGAAATACGGGAATACCGGACAGTTCACTCGTCGATATCCGCCTTCACGCATACGCCACAGAGTGGGATCCTCCGACGCGCGACGGACAACATGTTGTATTTCGTTTCGGAACCGAACACCCAGGCCCGGCTCCTTAGATTCATACCAGAGCGATGCTTCCGTTAGTTCGCTTTCCGCTTCCGGCGTAAACTCTATGTTCACGGTCAGAGCTTTGAATCAAGACGCTCGAATACATCTCTCGCGGATCTCGTGCGGGATCGGTCTACGTCGTATGCTTGGACTCTAGCACGAAGCTCAGAGTCCCACGTATCTTCGGCGTCGTCTGTGACGCCCGCCTCGCTCAGTTCCAGGACTCGGTTCGCTAGCGTGAGCTGTTGATCATGGGGAAGTCTGCTTGCCTCTTCAACGAGCTTCTGAATGCTACTCATCGACAACAGTATACTCAAACCTCTGTTCCCTGTCGATTTCGAGTGGACGCGCCGCAACCGGCCGAACGCTGGGAACGGACCGGAAATGAGCGAATAGATACATCTATCTGTCAACTGGATATAGCACGCAGGTCTTGAGGCCTGAAGGTTCTTTACACTCATACCTCGGCACGTCCTCAACTCTGCTCGTTGGTTCACGCGGGGGATAGGGGGAGGTGGATGAGGAGAAAATCTCAGGCCTCCCCACGCGCGGCTGAGCGCCTGCGACGACCTCATGCGAGGTGAAAGAGATCGCGGCCGCAGACTCGAGTGTGTCCATGGAGCTTCTCGTGCGATCCCTTCTGATGCGTCGCGCAAGCCGCGGGGAAGTTGGCCGCGTCATTGGACGAGACCCTGCCATTCCGGCGGCGGAGCACGGTTCACTCTCAGAGAGGACCCGTCGAGCCCGGCTGATGCTCTACCCGAAAAAATCCGGCGCCTTCCTGAGGCTCTTCCACTGCTCGGTATCGTGACCGAAAATCACGAGCGCAACATTCTCGCGGTCGACCAGCAGAATGCGCTCGTTCGGCTGATCCCACTGCGGTCGAACGGTGGCATAGCGTGGGTTCTCCGCCGCATCGAGGTGATGCCGTCGCTGGACT
>PUOG01000206.1 GCA_003552745.1 Spirochaetaceae bacterium | reverse complement strand
TACTTCTGGCGTAGCGCATACAGAACACCGGCGACCGCCAGCAGGCCGCCGGCGATTTCGAGCGCCGGGCCGCCGGTAACGAGCCGGTACATTCCGAACACACCGATCTTCGTCGCGACCGCCGAGAGCACGACGGCGGTCTCCGGTCGTACGGCGGTGTACGTGCGGGTCATCCACAGATGCACCGGGAATACCGCCGCCTTGATCGACAGCGCAGCCACGGCGAGACCCATCCCGCCCTCGAGGCCCCGCGCCGGCAGAAGGAGCGATTCCGAGACGGCATAGTGAGCTCCGAAGGCACTCATGAGCAGCGCCGCCGCGAGAAGCTGCAATGGGAGGTAGCGACGCAGCAGACGCCGTGCCTCCGGTTCGTAGGCGAGAACACCGACCGCCCCGGCAGTAACCATCTCCCAGAGAACAAAGAAACTCAACAGATCCCGGGTGAACGGCAGCAGTACCCCGGCGGTCACGTGAACGCTCGCGGCGACCCACCACCAGCGTCGTCGGCGCGCGCCCACGGCTACAAACGCAAACGCAAGCAATGAGAACGCAGCAATCGTGCCGGCTACGAGCATGCCGCCTGCATCGAACAGAGGATTATGGAGAGTTGTGGCGACCGCGTCCGAAAACCGTAGGCTCGACACTCAGATTCCTCCCCCGAGGATCGTTTCAGCTGCCGACATCGCAACACCCGAGAGCAGATCGGTCGCCCAGAATGCGACGAAAACATAACCTCCGCAGGCGAGAAACGCGGCGAACACGCGCGCATCGCCCCGAAGTCGCCGTTGGCTCACCCTCTCTCCCCGGCCGATTGCCGCAAGTGCGAGGCGGAGATAGTACAGAAGCGCGATCGCTCCTCCAATCGCGATGAGAATCGCGGCGAACGGTGCTCCCGCTCGTGCGGTCTTGAGGACGAGAATCCATTTGCTGGCAAAGCCTGCAGCCGGTGGAATACCGATCATCCCCATCGAAAGAAGCACGAGCGCCGAACCGACGACGGCCGGGGCGATCCGGCCGCAGGTGAGCGATGTAATACGGTCGCGCTCGGCCGAATCGGCGCCCAGCGGAATAAAGAGAAAGAGCCCGGCCTTCATGAATGCGTGATGCATCGCATGCAGAAAAGCACCGGCGAGCGCAGGCACCGTCCCCACAGCGACCCCGCCGATGATATAGCCGAAATGTGCAACACTCGAGTATGCGAGGAGTCTGGAGAGCCGTGTCTGTCTGAGCGCCATCAGATGGCCGACGATAATGCTCGCGCACGATAGGGCGACCAGCATCCCGGGAATGCCGGCAGCGAGAAACTCGGACGTGGATGCCGAGATCAGCGTGGAGAAGTCGCCGTTACCCCGATACCAACCGAACCCCACGCCGGCGGGAATCGTCGTGAGAAAGCGCACGAGCACCACGAAGTAGGCGGAGACCGTTGCCCCTGTGAGCGTTGCGGCAACCGACCTCGGCGCGCCGGCGAGCGCGTCGGCTTTCCAGGCGTGAAACGGCACGATTCCGAGCTTCGTCAGCAATCCGACGATTACCAGCACCGCCGATGCTACGGTCGCTCGACCCGGGACGGCGGGAAGGGCCGCGGAAAAACGGGAGAACGCGAGCGTACCGCCGACTGAGAAAAGACCGCCTATTCCCCACAACAGCACGATGCTTGCGAGCGATCCGATGAGTACGTACTTGAGCCCGCTTTCAAACCCGCGTGAGTCCCGGCGGAATCCGACGAGTGCGTAGGAGGAGATGCTCGTGATCTCCAGGAACACGTACGCGTTGAACAGGTCGTTGGTGAGAAGGAGACCGTTGCTGCCGGCGAGCAGCAGGAACGACAACGGATAGAACGGAGTCGGTGCGCCTCCGGGATCGGCGCCGAGCGTTCCCAGCAGACCGATCACCGCGACAACCGGAAGAAAGAGTCGCGCGAGCGCGTCGAGGCGAAGCTCGATGCCGATATCCGCCGGCCAGCCTCCGATCTCCACCACGACCTCCGCCGGGAAGCCCGGCAGAAGCGGCAACCCCGCGGCCACTGCCATCAACGCGTAGATCATTAGCGCGGCATTGCGGCTCTCGGCACCAAATCGTTCAACGACATAGAGAAAGGGAACGGCCAGAAGCGGAACGGCAACCAGGAGAACCGGCAACTGAGCGGCGAACGGTGTCATCTGCGCCACTCCTTCAGCTCATCGACATAGACGGTGCCTCTGCTTCGGTAGATGCGAACGACGAAGGCGAGCATGAGTGCGGTCAGACTCGCTCCGATCACGATCGCGGTAACCGCGAGCGCGTGCGGAAGCGCAAGGACATAGGCGTGATCCCCCTCCCGTACCAACGGGGCGACCGCGTCGGAGCGGTACGCAAGAAGCACGATGGCTAGCAGGACGGCACCTTCGAGAATGTTGAAACAGATAACCAGTCGAATCATATGCCGGCACGTGAGCACTCCGTACAAGCCGATCGCCGTGAGCGCAAAGGCGGTAGTCGCAAGGATGACTTCCATCGGCCCTACTCGAGAAAGAGGCTTATGATGATGATGCCGAGCCCGGCACCGACCTTCACGCCGCTGATGACGTTGAGAAGCGGAATGGTGCCGGCACTGAGGAGCGTGCCCGGAGTGCCGAGCCCGATGCCGGTGGCGGCGTTCGCGAGAAAAGCTCCGGAAGCGGCCATCCCGACAAGACCGACGACGAGAAACGCCGTCATCGACGCATTCTCTATTACCTTGTTCATCGCCGGAGGGAGGACGTAGCTCTGCTGACCGCCGACCGAATAGACGACCGCGTAAAGCACGGCGCTCGTGGAGAGCACCACTCCACCGGTAAAACCTCCTCCGGGCGAGATATGTCCGTACAGCATTATCGCGAGGCCGAACACCGCAATGAACGGAAGCAGCAGCACGACACCGTACAGGACTATGCTCGACATGCGAACCGAAAGCATCGAAGCGCGAGCCTGTGGCGCGAGAAAGGCGACGATCATGGCCGTCATGAGTATCACCGTTGCTTCCCCGAGCGTGTCGAAAGCGCGGTAGTCGAACAGAACCGCGGAAACCGCGTTGACGGCACCGCTATCGGCGAGCGACCGTACGGTATGGTTCACCGGCGATGCTCCCTGCGCCTCGGCAGGAAGCTCGAACGCGGCAAACGCTGCAAGTATGGCGAGGGTAATCACGATCAGCGCGGCGGTTGTGCGTTTCATGGCTCACTCGTTTTGTCGAGAGCGATGATGAAGAACGCGGTGATCAGCCCCGCGCCGATGACCGCTTCGGTCATCGCTACGTCGGGCGCGCGCAGAACTACGAACAGTGCGGTCACCAAGATGCTGAACACACCCATCGATATGATGGCGGCAAGCATCGAACGAGCGACGACAGCGTAGACGGCGACGAGGATCAGGAAGGTGCAGAGAATCGCCACCGAGACGTTGAGCATCATCCATTCCGCTCCGTACTGCCTCGACGTTTCGACGGGTCTCCGAGCGCCAGACCGTCTTCGAGTGCCTGAGAGTAGGCATCTTCTTCG
>PUOG01000281.1 GCA_003552745.1 Spirochaetaceae bacterium | reverse complement strand
TGCTCGACGGCGACTACAAGCCGTCCTCGGACACCGAGACCCATCTCGAAATCTACCGCAAGTTTCCGGGCGTCGGCGGAATAGTGCATACCCACTCGCATTTCGCCGTCTGTTATGCGCATGCGCAGCAGCCGATCCCGTGCCTCGGCACCACACACGCCGATCACTTCTTGACCGAGATTCCGGTCACACGGATGTTAACCGATGCGGAGATCACCGATGAGTATGAGCGCAACACGGGCAAGGTGATCGTTGAGTGTTTCGCCGAGCCGGAGTACGACCCGGAGCGGACCCCCGGAGTACTCGTCGCGCAGCACGGTCCGTTCGCGTGGGGCCCGGACGTCGAGCATGCGGTGGAGAATGCCGTTGTGCTCGAAGAGGTCGCGCGCATGGGCATCCACACGAAAGAGCTTGCACCGCGGATTTCGGCGGCGCACCGGCCGCTCGTGGAGAAGCATTTCTTCCGCAAGCACGGCCCCGGCGCATACTACGGGCAGGGGTAGCGCGGCCGGATCGAGCAGCCCGAGCAGAAATCCGCTCGGGCTGACGTCGTATAGGCCGCGGGACGGGCGCGAGTCACAATCGGTGAATCACTCCACCGCAACAGGCAATTCCGGCGACTGACGGCTGTCGAGCGCTCGTTGCACGACGTCGACGAAGCGCGCCCACGAACCGGTAGCCCCGGTAACCTGGTCCACGTCATCCGGATCGCCGCCGGCGTCGAGCAGCTGCTGCTCGAGCTCCGGGAAGGCATCCATCTGGCTTATGCCGTCGACGTCCTCCCAGCGGTCGGCGTAGTCCTGGTCCTCAGATTTGCGATTAACGATTTCCCCATCCTCGTACTCGACCTCATCGTAATCGACCGCAACCAACTCTCCACCTTCGAAGGTCAGTTCAACGCGGGCGGTCCAGCCGCGCTGGTCGACTTCATCCTCGGCAGTCACTGTCAGATCGTACGGGACGATTGCTAGCTCGGTATTCCCCTCACGCGCACGCTCGAGCACCGTTTCGCCGAGGTCGTTCATAAGGTCACTTGACCCTGTCGCACCTGTGACCACATCGATCGGAACAGCCTGGCGATCGATCAACTGCTCTTCGAACCGATCGCGGGCGATATTCATGTCGATATCTTCGTCGAGCGCTCCCTGCCAGCGCTGATTGTATCCCTCATCCTCGCTCTTGCGAACGCCGTCGGCGTTCACGTAGTCGAAGTCGACGTCGGATATGACGCCGCCGTCGACCTGGATCTGGAGAAAGGCGCGCCAGCCGCGAGCGTCGGCATAGTCGTAGGCCGCCGTATAGGTTCCGTCGACGAACTCAGCGTCCGCTGCCGCATCATCGGCGTCGTCGGCACAGCCGGCCAAGCCGAATACGAGAACCAGCACGATCAATAGTGTTGTTTTCACAGTGCACTCCCTGGTGTTATTGGTATTTACGTGAAGAAGTTTAGAGACTATTGTGAAGGATGTCCATATAAGCTGACACCCCGCACAATAAGATAAGCTTTGCAAGAATCACACCGGCTGTTGATCGATGACGCATCTCGGAGAGTAAGTGCCATGGAGATCTCGGTGAAAGAGCTGCGGGGCAGTCCCGGCAAATACATTAAACAGGCCGCCCGCGGCACGGATGTGGTGGTAACGCTGCGCGGGAAACGCGTGGCCCGCCTGGTACCGTATGTCGAAAACGCGGAGACCGTAGCGGAAGGCGCCGAGTACGCTCCCGAGGATGAGATCTTCGGCATGTGGGCGGAACACATCGATACCACCGATGTGGACACGTATGTTCGCTTACTCCGACAGGGACGACGTTCTTGATCATAGACACAGACGTCCTGATCTGGGACCTCCGGGGCGATAGATGCGGTCGAACACAACCAGACGCTCATCACTGCGAACGCCCGCCTTTCATTCTTATTCCATCGCAGTGCTTATGCTGATGTGTGTGTGTGTCTGTTGCTGAGCCGATCTGCAGCGGACAACGCGACTGCTTTTTTCCCAAAGTCCGAGCCAGGGACCTCAGTCTCGGGCTGTTTCCTTCAGCGCTGAGAGCACCGCTCGCGACGTTGCATCAACGAGAGGAGAGTCACCGTCCGGCTCTACCCGATCTTTCAATCCGTGCCCGCTCAAGATGACTACGATGGTCTTACCACTCAGGCACCCGTCAGCGGCCGCATTCATCGCGCCGGCAAGTCCGGCCGCACCCGTTGGTTCCACAAAGAGCCCCTCGGTTTCGGCCAAGAGCCGTTGCGCCTCGAGAATTCCCGCGTCGCTGACGGTGACCGCGTATCCCCCCGTTGTCCGAACCGCTCGCAACGTGTGCGTCCCATCCTCCGCGTAGCCACACAGACCGTCTCCAATCCCCTTGGCAATTGTCTGAGGGTTCGGCTCTGCTTGAACCTCCGTCGCACCGTTTTCCCACGCCGCGGCGATCGGCCGACAACCTTTTGCCTGTACCGCCACCATCGCTGGATAGCTACGGCACAAGCCGAGCCGCAGCATGTCGCGGTACCCGTTGGAAATACCCACCAGCATCGGACCGGCCCCCACCGGCACGAATATCTCGTGCGGTTCGTGGTTAGCGGGAAGGGTCGACTCACCAGCGGAGGCATCAGCCTGCGCGCAGGCGACATGGATCTCAAACGCTATCTCTTTGTTTCCCTCTACCGTATAAGGATTGAGGAATGTTGTAGACATGTTGACGAATCCGGCGCTCTGCGTGAGCTCAAGTCCGACCGCGTAGCAGTCGCTAAATGTGCCCCGCGTCCGGATCAAAGCCGCATTATGAAACAGCGTTTGCGATACTTTTTCCGCAGAAGTGTTTTCCGGTACAAGCACAATCGCGCGCATCCCGGCTCGAGCAGCGTAGGCTGCAACCGACGCGGCCGCATTACCGCTTGAGGCCACAATAACGGTGTCGCGGCCGAACTCAACGGCCTTGGTGATGCCAATCGAAATCGGGCGATCTTTGAACGATCCGGTGGGGTTACCAAACTCACACTTGAGAAGCAGCTGTGCCGCGCCGAGCCGCTCGGCGAGTCTCGGCGCGGCAATCAACGCCGTGTGTCCCTCTCCCAGCGTTATGCGCCGCCATCATCTTTGTCGGCGTAGAACGCCGGTTTCGGGCCACCCGACTCCCGATTACTCATGGCTGCGAGACCTCGTTCAGCAACCGCTGCACGAAATCGGCATATATGTCAGCCGCGGCCGAGACCTCACTCATCGGTACAAACTCGTCGGCCACGTGTGCTTGGGCCAGACTCCCCGGTCCCACGATCAGCGTCGGCACTCCAAGGTCCACCGAAAAGAAGGGCGCCTCACACGTTGCATCAAACGCTTTCACTTCTGCTTGCTTTGAAGTTGCGTCTGCTATCGAACGTCGCATTACCTGCACCAACGGATGTGCATGATCTAGGTGTGTAGCCGGCAAGAATAGGTAGTTCTCCAACGCATAGCGCACGTCGGTGCTTTGGGACACAGAATCAATTCGCTCCAGTAGCTCCTCGTGCACCGACTCCTTCGTTTCTCCCGGGACCGTGCGCCGATCGATTTCGATGACGCACGTTTCAGGGATCACGTTAGGCGCGCTGCCACCGGTAACCTGTGAGACGGTCAGCAACGCACTGCCGAGAAACTCGTGGTCGCGTTGCCGCAGACACTCACCAAGCTCTCGCAGCGACTGCACGAACGGCAGCATGCGGTAGATGGCGTTTTCGGGATTGCGCACGAAGCAGGTGTGTCCGGCGACTCCGAAGGTCTGTAGACGATACCGGCCAACGCCGCGGTGGCCGGTGCAGATGTCAAGACTGGTCGGCTCGCCGATAACCGCGTAGTCCATTGAGATTCCTGACTTCAGGAACCACTTCATGCCGGTGTTTGTACCTTCTTCGTCACAGTTGAAAAAAAGCACCAGCTCACCAGGAAACGGGCAACCCATCTGCTTCAGCCTGATCGCGGCGCAGGCCATTGCCGCTACTCCTGACTTCATATCAGATGCACCACGTCCGTACAGCTTCGCCTCGCGCCTGACGGGTTTAAACGGATCGCTGGACCAGCCGCCCCCACCTGGCACGGTATCCAGATGACCGTTGAGAAGGAGGGTCTTACCGGGTGATCGACCCTGAAGTCCGGCTACAACGCTTGGTCGACCAGGTGCTACTGGTATAATATCCGTCGCGATGCCATTCCCTCGCAGCACCGAGGCGATATATTGAGCGGCTTCCTCCTCCCTCCCGGGTGGATTCTCGCTGGGGCAACGAATGAGCCCCTCTAACACGTCGAGAACATCAGGGCTACCCGAGGTCGCGGCGTCTTCGAATGTGTCTTTTGACTGTTTCAACGCGTAATTCCCTCTCTTGTGCTCAGAGTCATTCGATCATGGACTCCCACGGGTTTCCACCTCGTGAACACACACCGGAGCTGATCGGATGAACAACCTGCCGCCTGTTGATGCGACCCCACACACAGCGCAACGGGATAATCATGCGCTTTCGTCGTCCAGTTCCCGTCAAACATCAAGCTACCATTTGACTGCCACACTACCGTACATCGGTCTCCGGCGTCAGATCTATCGCTCAATGTTGCCAAAATCGCATTGCGAGGATACCGCCGCAGAGGCGACGAAGTTCTCACTTACACCTCGAAAAGTGAGTAGAAAAAGGTCGACTGTTCTACAGCAAGAAAGTCGTAATCTCGAACTACGCGTAGATGGTATTGCGCGCTTCACCTGGATTGGTGACAATTCGCACCTGGGAAAACCTTACCGTGACCGGGAGGGGGAAGTTCCTCCCGGCCGGCGAGCCGGCGGCCGTCGTTCCACCGACCGCCGTTGTACCGCCTACCCCTTTATCGCACCGGCCATCATGCCGGAGATGAAGCGCTTCGACGAAAGCAGGAACGCCAGGATAATCGGCAGCACCGCGAGCGACGCGGCGGTCATGAGCACTCCCACATCATATCCACGCAGCGGATCTCCCATCAGCTGCACGAGGGTCAGCGGCAGCGTATAGAGATGATCGCTTCGCAGTACGACCAGCGGCACGATGAAGTTGTTCCAGCTCAGCACGAACATGAAGATTCCGAGCGCCGAGAACGCCGGCGTCAGCGTCGGAGCTACCACCCGGAAGTAGATCCACCACTCGTGACAGCCGTCGACGCGTGCCTGGTCGAGCAGCTCGCGCGGAACGGAGCTCTGAACGTACTGCCTCATCCAGAAGATTCCGAAGGCATTCGCCGCGTTCGGAACGATCAGCGCGAGGTGATTATCGATCCAGCCCAACTCCCGGATGATGATAAACCACGGAATGATGTTCGCCATCCACGGAATCATGAGCGTGGAAAGACAGAGCGCGAATAACCACCGATTGCCCGGGAAGCGGTACATCGCGAATGCATAGCCGGCCATTGAGGTGAACAGCAGCACGAGCGCAACGTGCGCGGCCGCCACGTAGACACTGTTCCACATGTGACGCAGAAACGAGACCGAGCCCAGCAGCCGATAAACGTTCGCGATCAAGTACCTTCCGAACCAGACCGGAGGCGGAAAGGAGAATATGTCGGTGGTTGTGTGCGTGGCCAGCGCGAACATCCAGTAGATCGGGAAGAGGATGAGCAGGGCGCCGATGCTGATAATCGCATACAGAATGATGCTATTGAATCGATTGGTCTTTCGCATGGCGATCAATCCTTCTTTCCGAACAGCTTCATATTCATGACCGAAACGACGACCGTCATCGCGGTCATAACCAGTGCGATCGCCGCCGCGTACCCGAAGCGCGAATAACGAAATGCGTTCCGGTACAGCAGAACCATGAGCGAGAGCCCCATTCGGTTCGGGCCGCCTTCAACGCCGGCGACGACGAACGGTTCGTCGAACAGCGTAAACGTTCCGACGACCGACAGCACGAGCGAGAAGAGCACGATCGGCTTGATCATCGGCAGACTGATGCGGAAGAGCACCTGCGGCCAGCTCGCCCCGTCAATCCTCGCCGAATCGTAGAGATCTCCCGGGATCGACTGCAGGCCGGCGAGGTAGATCACCATATTCCAGCCGAGCCAGCGCCAGATAAAGATCGTAATGATCACCAGTCGAATCCACTCTCCCTGTCCACCGAGGAAGTTGATTCTCGACCCCCCGAACATCACGATAAAGAGATTGATTATCCCGGTTCGCACCCCGAATATGTTCGAGAAGACGATCGAGATGGCCACCGACGAGACGACCACCGGCATGAAATAGATAGTGCGATAGAGATGCTGGGAGCGGATGAAACCGGAATCGAGAATATAGGCGACAACCAGGGCAAAGAAGAGCATCGGAATGTGCGCGACGATGCCGATGAAGAGGGTGTTGCTCAACGCACGCCAGAACATCGGATCGCCGGCAAGCCGCGTGAAGTTGTCGAAGCCGATAAAACTCATCGGACTCAGGCCGTCCCAATGCTGCACGCTCAGATAGAGCGAGAACACGATCGGGAAGGCCATAAAGATCATGAACAGAATGTAAAAGGGAGCTATGTAGCTGTACGGTACCCAACTCCTCCCCATCCGCTTCAACAGACCGGGCGGCCGGTACGCCGGCAGTTTTTCGGTGTGGCTGCTCATGGGCGGGCTCTCCTTGAGAATGACAGCGGTAAGGCGACCGCGCCGCCGCCTTACCGCTGCTGTGTAGGTTCGGCGCCGCGAGCGGTAATCAACGCTCGCGGCGCATAGACAGTATACACTGAGAATCGGATCAGTCGAGTCCGAGCCGCGCCTTGAGTGCTTCGCGCTCGGTCTGGGTCGCCGAGAGGATCTCCTCGATAGCCTCGTCGATGATATCGCGGGCAGACTCTCCGGCATCGATACCGGCTTCAACCCGCGAAATGAGAATATCCTCCGTCTCGATGTCCATCGGTGTCACCATGGACGGTTCGGTTCCTTCGGCTATCTCCGCCCACAGCCTGCGGGTACGCTGGCCGTCGAAATACGGATCGGGTTCATCGTAGATCGGATCGTCCCACGCCGGCATATAAGCGGGGAAGTAATCGATCGCCTCGAACATCTCATTCTGCGGCCTGCTGTTGGCAAGCATATACTCGATAAACGCCCACGCGGCCGCCTTGTTGTCCGACTGTTCCGGTATCGCGAGGAACGAACCACCCCAGTTGGTGGACTCAAAGAGCGGCGGCTCGATCACGCCCCAGTCGCCTTCCAGGTCGGGAGCGACCCACGTCTTGAGAAATCCACCGAACCAGCTTCCGTTCGGCACGATAGCGATCCGCGCGTCGCCGATCAGCGATGTCCACTCGTCTCCGAACTGCTCGACTTGCGCATCGAGACCTTCGTCTCGAATGACGCGTCCCAGATCGAGAATTTCGAGCGACTCCTCGTCGTCGAAATTGAACGATAGATCGAAATCGTACCAGTCACGGTTTGCCCATCGGGCATAGAAGAGATCGACGGCGTTTCCGATCGCCCACTGCTCGTCCTCGATCGTCAGCTCTCGTGCGGTATCGAGGAACGAATCCGGATCGCTCAGCAGCTCGTAGACCTCGTCCGGCTCGCTCGGAAGTCCCGCATCCTCGAACATCCGCCGGTTGTAGAAGAACGACAGCGGTCCGATGTCCCACGGCATACCGACCATGACCTCACCGTCGGAGGACTGGGCGTGCTGCCACTTATAGTCGACGAAGTCGTCTTCGTACCGGGCGGCGTTGTACGGCTCCTCGCGCAGGTCCACGAAGCCGGGGCGATCGCGGAACGCTCCGATGTACTCCGACTCGATCATCGCAACATCGGGCGCTCCCGCCTGAGCCGCAAGCGATGTCAAGAGACGATCGTGATGATCCTCGGCACCCATCATCTCGAGCTCTACCTCGACATTCGGATATTCCTCCTGGAAGCCGTCGATAATCGCCTCGACCGCCTCGTCCGCGGCCGGCCACCCACCGAATGTAATCGTACCCGCGATCTCGTCGGGATCGACATCAACCTCCTGTTGGCCACCCGCGATAAGCGGCATCGCGGCCATACTCATAACAAGCAACATAAGACCGAATTTCTTCATGGTCTCCTCCCTTGCAGTGGTCCGTGCGCCTCTCGACGCCGGTGCACAATCATCCGTTCCGGATGACCGCAACCTCATACGGACCAAGCTTTGCACTTCCCAGCTTCTGCCGGGTTTCGACATTCATCATCGGACGCGTGAGCTCGACGAGCCGTTCGCGCCCGGTATGATTGAGCAATACATAGAACTCGCCGCCACTTCCTGCGCGACGAACAACCTCGATTCCGTCCTGCGCCTTCACCGGCGCCCGCGTAACGTCCGCGGCCTCGATTACATGTTCGGCCACCGACGAAAGCGCATGATCCGGCAGATCGCAGCCGACGTAGTAGCAGTAGCCGGAGCCGACCGCGTTGAGCGTTACCGCCGGCGAGCCGGCGAACGGCCCGCCCGAGTACCACGCGAGTGTGCTCGCGGCGGAGGGTTCGAGAACATCGGCCCAGACCGCCGCATGAGCGGCGCCGAACGGCCCCTCTACCGGTGTCGTTCGGCCGAAGTTGTGCGAATCGAACTCGGCGACCTCCGCCCCGACTATTTCGGCGAACGGCCCCGGAATCGTCTCTTCGAGCATCGTGTTATCGCGATTGCGGATGCCGGAGCGGTACGTGAGCACCACCGTACCGCCGCCTTCTAAGAACTGCTTCACTCGTGGCCCCGTATCGCTGTCGACCAGCGAGTACGCCGGCAACACGACAACTCTCGCCGATTGGAGCGCACGGTCGAACGAGGTCACGCGCACGTTCGCCCCCTGGGCGGCGAAGGCGGTGTAGTACTCGTGAAGCAGATGCTGATAGTTGAAGTTGACGTTGTGCGGCTGGAAGCGGTGGCTCCACAGGTGTTCGTAGTCGTGCACGAGCGCGACGTCGGCGGCCGGCTCGGTCGAGGTGAACACCTCTTCGATCGCCTTCGCGTCGGAGACGGTCTTACTCACCTCGTCGTAGCGCCTGCGCGGCTTGCCGTCATGGTCGAGGATGCCGTACCAGTACTGTTCCATGCCGGTGCGGCACGCGCGCCACCGGAAGTAGACGATAGACTCGGCACCGTGGGCAATGGCCTGAAGCGACCAGAGGCGCAGCTCACCGGGTGCCGGGGTATCGCCGAGCATTCGCCAGCCGCACGGACCGCTCTGCTGCTCCATGACCCAGAACGGCTTCTCCTTCAGCCCGTACATGAGCGAGTGGCGGAAGCCCAGGCTGTGCGGCGGGGTGCGGCCCCAGACGTACGCCGGGTAGTTGTCCCACGAAACGAAGTCGATATACTCGGCAAGCCGGTGATAGTCGACATCCGGAAAATCACCCATGAGGTTATGGGTGATGGGCCGGTCGCAATGCTCGCGAATCGCATCGACCTGTGCCTGGTGAAAATCGATGATCGCCTGCGTCGAATAGCGCTGGAAATCGAGCACGAGACCGGGATTGTGTCCCTGCCCGTGAAACGAATCGCGAGAGCCGGCTCCCGGATCCTGCGCGACCGTGTACATCGGAAGTGGAATCTCATCGAATGAGCGGTATTCCTGACTCCAGAAGACCGTTCCCCACGCCTCGTTCAGCGCCTGCACCGTCTCGTACTTTGCCGCGAGCCACTTGCGAAAGCCGTCGTGGGCCGCCTGGGTGAACGAGAGGGTGGAGTTGTGACAGCCGAACTCGTTGTCGGTCTGCCACGCTACGAGTCGCTCATGCTTGCCGAAGCGCTTCGCCATCTCACCGGCGATCCGCGCGGCTCTCTCGCGGTAGGCCACGTTGCTGTGGCAGCGATGGTGGCGAGAGCCGAAGCCGCGCACACGCCCGGTTTCGTCTAGCGGGAGGATGCTCGGATCCTGATCCACAAGCCACTTCGGTGGGGTGGCACTCGGGGTTCCGAGGGCGATATTCAGATTATACTGTTCACACAGCGCAAAGAAGCGCTCGACCCACGAGAAATCGTACTCGCCGTCGGCCGGCTCGAGCCGGGCCCAGGCAAATTCGAGAATTCGAACGACCTCGAACCCCGCCTCCGACATTAAACGACAGTCGGTCTCCCACCGTTCCTCCGGCCAGTGCTCGGGATAGTAGTCACAGCCGAATTGTAATCCATTGTTCATATTCGCTCCGATTCCCGATGTTGCGTTTACGTAAACGCAAATTTAACAACGCGTTCGGACCGGAGTCAATGCTGTGCGAGGGAAGAAACGGCGAATCGCGAAATCCGGCGTACCGACTGCCGGCGAGCATCGGTCGGTCAGCGAATCGCCGCGTTCGCCTCCGCTGTCCGCACGGCACTTCGAATGCGCCACGCGAGAAGCTCATCAAGTAGCTCACGCCGCTTTTCGGCGTATTCGTCGCGAAACCACAGGTTGACCTGCTCGTCGGGGTCGGTTTCGAGGTCGTAGAGCTGCCCATCATCATTGCCGAGATGGTGGACGAGCTTCCAGCGGGTGTCGCGAATCATCGACATGAACTCCACGCCGGTGAGCGTCGCATCGCGGGCCTGCTCGCAGAAGACATAGCGCCGCGGCGCCTCCGGTTGCTCTCCCTGCAGGGCAGGCAACAGCGAGCACGTTTCCCAGTAATCCGGGGGTGAAACGCCCGCCGCATCGAAGAGTGCCGGAAGAATGTCGAATTGCTGGCACAGTACCGGCTCGGTGCGGCCCCCATCGAACCGCTTCGGACTCCACACGATCATCGGAACATGCGTTACCGCATCGTACATCGTCCATTTCTGAATATGCCCATGGTCTCCGAGACAGTCGCCGTGGTCGCTGGTGAACACGACGATCGCGTCGTCGAGGTAGCCGTTCGACTCCAACGCCTCCATGATAAGCCCCACCTTCTCGTCGATCATCGCGACGTTCGCATCGTAGTAGCGCCGGATGCGTTCAAGCTGCTCCCGGGTAGGATTCTCGCTCCAGACGATCGAGTCGTGGTCGATTTCGCTGTTGTGGTGAATCAGTTCCTTGAGCGCCTGCGGCTGCCCGTTATAGTCGTCCACACTGTTGCCGAGGATGGGCACGGCGGTGTTCTCGAACATCCGGGCATATCGGGGTACCGGATCGTACGGCGGATGCGGGCCGGGAAAGCCGATCTGCAGGAAGAGCGGTTCGCACTTCGGTTTCTCCTCGAGCCACCAGGCGGCGAGATCGCCGACGAAGAAGTCCGAATGAGTATGCTCGGGTAACTCCCATTCGAAGGCTCCCGCACGCTCGGCGTAGTCGGCTCGCTCGCGGTAGATCTCGCGCTGCTGCTTGGTTACCCCCTGTGCCTGCAGAGACATGTCCCACCGGTCGAAGAAGTAGCGCCCTTCGAGATAGCGATCCTTGTTCTCGACTACGAACCGCTCGTGAAAGCCGAGCGGCGTTTCGAACGGCCACGTATGCATCTTCCCGATGTTGACGCAGTGATAGCCGGAGTCGGCGAGCTGTTCGACCCAGGAGTGTCTCCACGTATCCGCATTCTTGTAGATGCCGGTCGTATGAGGATACTGCCCCTTGAAAAAACTCGCTCGCGACGGTGCACACGAGGCTGCGGTGACGTGGGCATTCGTGAACGACACGCCCTCGCGCACGAGCCGATCGATATTCGGTGTCGCGGCATGCGAGAACCCGAGCGCGGAAATGGTGTCGAATCGCTGCTGATCGGTCATGATCAGGATGATGTTTGGTCGCGAATCGGACATGTGGCCCCCTCAGAGGACTCTACCACACTCTTGACGCCCGAAGCATTAACCCTCACGGTTCGCGTGAGACGACATCTTTGAACGATACTTATCGGAGCTGTGCCATGTTTGACCGACGTCTACGCAACTGTGCTTTGATTGTTCTCTCCGCAGCGCTGATCGCCGGTCTCGCCGCGTGTGCCGCGGTCGATGACCGGCCGGAGGCCGAGGAGCCTGTACCCGACGATGTTCAGATTATCCCCCGCGAAACGCTGTTCAGCGATCCGGAGCGCAGTCTCGTGAGGATGAGTCCCGACGGCGAGTTCCTCGCCTATATCGCACCGGTCGACGGCGTGAGGAATGTCTGGGTGGCCCCGACCGACGATCCGGACGAAGCCGAGCCGGTCACGTTCGTCGATGACCGGGACATCGCCGATTACAGCTGGGCGGCGACCGGCGAACACATCATCTACTCGCGCGATGAGGACGGCGACGAGAACTTTCGCCTCTACAGCGTCGAAATCACGTCCGGCGACGGCGAGTACGAACGGGTAGGACTGACCCCACCCGAAGGTGTTCAGGCGCGGGTGCAGGCGACGTCACCCGACCATCCCGAAACGATCGTCGTAGGACTGAATGAACGCGACCCCCAGCTGCACGATCTCTACGAGATCGACATAACCAGCGGCGAACGCGAGCTGCTGTATGAGAACGAAGGGTTCGTGAGTTTTCTGCTCGACCACGACTATGAGCTTCGCTACGGGCAGGCGCCGGCCCCGGGAGGCGGGTCGCAGATCATGGAGCGCGTTGATGGAGAGTGGGAGCTCTATGCTGATGTCTCCCTCGAGGACGATATCACGACGGCAACGATCGGTGTGAACGCCGCCGGTGACACGCTCTATATGATCGACAGCCGCGACCGCGACACCGCCGCCCTCACCGCGACCGACGTGGAAACCGGCGAGTCCGAGGTGCTTTTCGAAGACGAGCGCGCCGATGTCTCCGATGCAATGCCGCACCCGGAGAGCGGAGAGGTGCAGGCTGCCGCGAGCAACTACAAGCGAACCGAGTGGACGGTCCTCGACGAAGCGATCGTCGATGATATCGACCGCCTGCAGACCGGGATCGACGGTGAGGTGGAGGTACTCTCTCGAACCGAGGATGACCGGAAATGGCTTGTGGCCGGAATCGTGGACGACGGTCCGGTCGAGTACTTTCTCTATGACCGGGAGGAGCTCGACTTTCTGTTCACGAACGAGCCGGCTCTCGAGGAGAAACCGCTTGCGCCGATGCACGCGTTGACCATTGAGGCGCGTGACGGGCTCGAGATGGTGAGCTACCTCACACTGCCGCCGTGGACCGACCCGGCCGGCGACGGAATACCTGAGGAGCCGGTGCCGATGGTGCTTCAGGTGCATGGCGGACCGTGGGCGCGCGACAGTTGGGGCTTCAACCCGACCCATCAGTGGCTTGCCAACCGCGGCTATGCGGTACTCAGCGTGAACTTTCGCGGCTCCACCGGCTTCGGAACCGAGTTTCTCAACGCCGGCAACAAGGAGTGGGGCGCTGCGATGCACGACGACCTCATAGATGCGGTCGATTGGGCGGTGGAAGCCGGCATCGCGGATGAAGAGCGTGTGGCCATCTCGGGGGCGAGTTACGGAGGATACGCGGCGCTCGCCGGTTTGACCTTTACCCCGGATGTATTTGCCGCCGCGGTCAGTCAGGTCGGCCCGTCCAACCTGGTGACCCTGCTCGAATCGATTCCGCCGTACTGGGAGCCGGAGATCGAGATGTTCGCCAACCGGGTCGGAGATCACCGGACCGAGGAAGGCCGTGAGCTTCTCGAGGAGCGCTCGCCGCTGAACTACGTCGAGAAGATCGAACGTCCGCTTCTGATCGCTCAGGGCGCGAACGATCCGCGCGTTCCGCAGGCAGAATCGGATCAGATCGTAGAAGAGATGGTCGACTCCGACATTCCGGTCACGTATGCGCTGTATCCCGACGAGGGCCACGGCCTGGCCCGCTCGGCGAACTCGCTGTCGTTCACCGCGGTAACCGAGGCGTTTTACGCCGAGCACCTCGGCGGCAGGCAGGAACCGATCGGTGATGACTTCGAAGGATCGAGCCTTTCCATCGAGGAAGGTCTCGACTACGTGCCGGGCGTCGAAGAGGCGCTCGAGACGAATTAGTTGAGAAAAAGATGCGGAGCAGACCATGAAAAACGGGGAAGTCTACCGGGAACCGGCGCGCGAGGTCCCGGTCTACGGCAGTTGGGATGTCGTTGTCGTAGGAGGAGGGTGCGCCGGTTTTCCGGCCGCGATCGCGGCAGCGCGTAACGGTGCGAAGACGCTGATCGTGGAACGCTTTCCGTTCTTCGGCGGCACGGCGACAGCAAGCCTCATGGCGAACATCGTCGGCTATCGGAATCAGGTAGAACCGGACTACCTTCAGGCTCATAGAGAACGGCGGGGCCGTTCCGTCGCGGAACGCCTACCCGTCCGCGGTGCGATCGAATACGAAGGGCGACCTCTCGTACAACTACGCGATCGACACCGAACGGTTCAAGCACACGTCGCTGCAGATGGTCGTCGGGTCGAATGTGGACATTCTCTTCCACGCGTTCTTCGCCGACGTGATCGTCGAAGACGGTGCGGTCACCGGGGTGGTGTGCGAAACGAAATCGGGACGTCAGGCGATCTACGGCCGGATCGTGATAGACGCTACGGGTGACGGCGACGTGGCGTTCAGGGCCGGCGTGCCGTACTGGCAGACCAAGGCTGACGAAGCATCGCGCCTCAACGACTGCCTGATGTACAAGATCGCCGGCTTTCCCGAGGATACGACGGCAAAAGGGTGCATTATCGGCAGGACGATGGTGGTATGGGGACCGTCGCCGGGCGCACACAACGGAGCAGACGCTCGCGAGTTGACCGAGGAGGAGATCGACGTCCGGCTCGCGGTCTACGATGACCTCGAGGAGAAGAAGCGCGATGCCGGCGGGCAACTCGACGGGGCGGCGGTAATCGATACCGGAGCGCTTATCGGCGTGCGGCAGACGCGGTTCGTCGAGGGGGAGTATCGCATAACCGGAGAAGACGTGCTCGAAGGGCGCGAGTTCGACGATGCGGTCGCGATGGCGCACGTGTTCGCGATTGGAGAAGCGGCCGGCGTGGCGGGGGCCAGGTGCTGCACGACCGACCGTACGCCACGCACGCTCGATGTGGAACGTCTTCAGGCGACGCTGATCGAGCAGGGGTGTGAGATCGGTCAGGGGAAACGGCGATAGTATACCGCTCCGGTCGGTCGCCAGGCCCCGCGATCTACCGGTACACTCTTTCGAACGATCGAGCCTGTCTATCGGGGAAGAAGCAATGGTCGATACGTGACCAGTATGCCCCCCGAAGGAGTTATATAGATGACCACTGCAACCGCACGCCCCAATGTCGTCTATGTGCTGACCGACGAGTGGCGCGCACAGGCGACCGGATACAACGGTGATCCAAACTGCGAGACGCCGGTCCTCGATCGTCTCGCGTCTGAAAGCCTCTCGATGTCCACCGCGCTGTCCGGTTGTCCGGTGTGCTGCCCGGCACGCGCGAGCATCCTCTCCGGGCTCTACCCACTTAGCCACGGCGTGTTCATAAACGATGTGGAGCTCGACCCGGGCACCCCCTCGATCGCACACTACTTCTCGGCTG
>PUOG01000189.1 GCA_003552745.1 Spirochaetaceae bacterium | reverse complement strand
CGGGCGACTCGCTTGAGCCAATGTCGTCTACCACCGACTGGAAAGAATGGACGTCCATCATCTTGTAGTGCAGAAAGATGCCGAGCGGATGAGTGAGATAGGGAGTGAATGCCTGGTTAAGAGCCTCGATGAAATCCTCGCCGGTATAGGTGTACGACAAGCTTTCCGGGAATTCTGGGATCATCGACGTGAGCGACTGATAATCGGTTGCCGTGCGTTCCGCACCGGACAAGCTATCGCTCGTTAACTCGCAGTAGCCGGTCTCGATGAGCTCGATCTTCTTTCGGACTTCGTTCGGCTCTACGGAGACGGTGGAAAGCCGGAACCTGACGTAAAGGTCCTCGATCTTGAACAGATCCTTGATCATCGGTAGCCGCTCCAGCTGTTCGGTGGTGTACGAGGCCTCCGTAACCTCGAAGAGGTACTCGTACGACTCGCCCGTCCGGTAGACGTGCGGAGCAAACTCCCGAATCGTTGTTGCCATGTCTCATATCATACGAGGGCGTATCGCCGGGGGCAATCGCGAAACAGCGGTCAACCCGACGATTCCACGAGAACAGCATCACTTTTGGACGCAAGATCCCAAAGGAAGGTATGCTACAGGCTGTGAGAGTGATCGTTCAGAAATGACGCAACCATCCATCTACCATACAGCTGTGTACCGCGAAGCGGGCCGTTTTGCCGGGTGGCCGGCCAACTTCGGCATGTGGGCGTGGGGTAACGAGATCGTGGTTGTCTTCACCGAAGGCGGGTTCGAGAATCGTTTGCGCGGACACAAGGCCGACCCCTCGGTACCGTTCAGGAACCTCCAGGGGCGCAGCCTGGACGGGGGAGAGACCTGGAGTATTGAACCGTTCAACGGTGCGACTCCCAAGAGCCGGGCGCTCGCATCGGACGCCCATATGATCCCGGAGCTCGGCATCGGGAATCCGTATGAGGGCGAGAATCCGCCACAGCCACGTTCCGATCCGATCGACTTCACCGATGCGGAAACGGTCGTCATGCTCATCCACACCACCCATGCGCACGCCCCGGGGAGGGTCCATTCCTGGTTTCATCTCTCGCGCGACCGATGCCGGTCCTGGCAAGGGCCGTTCAGTCTGCGCGGCCTCGATCCCTCCATTGAGTCTGCGAGCCGCACCGATGTGGTGCCGCTGAGCCCGGATCGAGCGCTCTTCCTGCTCACCGTCCAGAAGTCGAATGGCCACGAGGGGCGCGTGCTCTGTGCGGAAACCTGCGACGGGGGTCGAACTTATCGCATCAAGGCACCGCTCGGTGGCGAACCCGAGCGCTTCGAGATCATGCCGTCGTCGGTGCGTCTTGACAGTGGTCGTCTGCTGACCGCCGTGCGGCGCGAGGAGGCGGACCGCACCCCGTCGATCCGGGTGTACGCGTCCTCAGATGATGGGGCTTCGTGGAAGCGGGTTGCCGACGCCGTTCCGACGATGGGTGAGCGCGGGAGCAATCCCCCGGCCATGGTGCGGACGAAGACCGGTCGACTGGCGCTAGTGTACGGATACCGCAGTGCGCCGTTCGGCATGCGCGCGGTGGTAAGCGACGACGAGGGCAAAAGCTGGTCGACACCAATCGTGCTTCGCTCTGACGGTGGTGACGGCGACCTGGGCTACCCCCGCGCGGTGCTCAGGAGTGACGGTAAGCTGGTTACCTGTTACTACTTCAACGAGCACACCGATGGCGAGCGCTTCATCGGCGCGACGATCTGGGATGTGGATGGGGCAGACTCTGCAGATAGTGGGTAATGCCTCCGCCATGGGTGTAACGGTTTCGGCAGATTCCCGGGTGCCCAAGGTTTTCCGGGCCGACACGATCGTAGGACGCCACGACCGCTGTCAATTGGGCAGAGGTGACATTCCGTATAGCGAGATTCTTGGGGCATTAACCGCAGATGGCTACGAGGGACTCGCACTCGCCGAGCGACACTATTCCAGGCAGAACAGTTCGGCCGACCAATCCCCGGACTTGATGGAGGAAATCAGAGCCGAGATCGCCGCTATCAATGGCTGGATCCAAGGGGCAACAAGTGGTACCGGCCAAAGCCGCGAGACATTGAGTTAGGCGAATGGCTCGTGCAACAGTGGGCTTCGCGGAGTGGGGGAGCTTGATGTACAGTGGGAAACGCGACTCGAAGAGGTGTTGTTCGGAGGGGAAGTGGGAGCTGATGATACCACCGCCGGCTCTATCGACTACATCACGCTTGCGAGAGCAGTTACGTCGTCGACCCCGGGACATTCGTGGCGTAGCCGACTGCAGTCTGCCTATCTTGGAGTAATCCGCTCCGTAACGATGCATCCTGGAGCCCGGAAGGTCAGCCCGGATGAAATGCCCGGATACAATGAAGTGAGGAGAAGATCGATGAGTACGGCAGCACACACGACGCATGAGCAGACAATGAAAGGGCTCGTATTTAACGAGCACGGCGATATATTCCTCGATGAGGTCCCGGTACCGAAGATTGGTCACAACCCGTTCGCCCCCAACGATGTGCTCGTGGAGGTTCAGTACTGCGGGATCTGCGGCAGCGATATCCACAAATGGCTCGACGAAAACAAGCAGGATGTAAAACATCCTCCAAAAGCGGTTGTCGGTGGTCACGAAATCGTGAGCGTCGTGCGCGAAGTCGGCAAGAATGTGACCAAAGTGAAGCCCGGGGACCGGGTCGTACACGAAATAGTCACCTTTTACTGCGGAACCTGCCCCGCCTGTCTCGAAGGGCGTTTCAATATCTGCAATACCCTGCCGCCGATGCAGGGCCGGGCCCATTACGTTTCCGGTGGTGGTTTCGCGAAGTATACGGTGTGGCCGGAACAACAGGTCAGGAGACTCCCCGACAACATTGGCTCGAACGAGGCGGTGCTCATCGAACCGACCGCCGGAAGCATCCACAGTGTTATTACCCGTATGGGAGTGAAGGCCGGCGAAAGCGTGGCGATTCTCGGGCCCGGGGCGCGAGGATTGCTGCTTCTGCAGATCTGCCTCGCGATTGGCGCAGGGCCGATTATCGTGACCGGACTGACGCGCGATGAGACATTCCGCCTTGCGAAGGCCAGAGAGCTCGGTGCCGACGTTACGGTGAACGTCGAGAAGGAGGATGTTCGTGACGTCGTTGCGGATATGACCCACGGCATCGGAGTGGACGTCGTTCTCGAGAACTCCGGATCCGTCGAGCCGATCGAGGAGTCACTCGACATCGCCCGAAAGGGCGGCAAGGTTCTGTGGGCAGGTGGCGGAATTCGTGGTGGGATCGTTGCGCCGATCGACACGTACAAGGTGATCGTCAAGGAGCTCGACGTAAAGGGTGAGATTTCGCAGATTCCGTACGACTGGCACACGGTGCTCCACCTCGTGAGTACCGGCGCAGTGGATCTCAAACCGCTGGTCACCCATACGTTCGATCTCGAACAGTGGCAGAATGGGTTCAATCTCGCCGCTACGAGCCCCGAATGTCTGCGGGTCGCGCTCAAGCCGTAGCCATGAGTCAGGATGATGGAAACGTAATTCGCTCACTCGTCTCGCCGTACACGATCCCGAAGGTGGTCCCGGTCATCCGCGAGTTCCCTCGACCCCGCATTGACGAGATCGAGCGTACCGTCCGCGAACGGCTCGAAGAAAGCGGCGTGCTGCGACGCATTCGACGTGGGACCGCTGTGGCGGTGGCCGTCGGGAGCCGGGGAATTACGGACGAAGATCGTATTGTGGCGGCGCTGGTCGAGAGGCTGCAGGCCGCAGGGGCTGCGCCGTTTATCGTACCGGCAATGGGGTCGCACGGCGGCGCGACAGCCGAAGGACAGCAGACGGTGCTCGCCGATCTCGGAATAACCGAGAAGAGTGTGGGCGTTCCGATTCGCTCTTCGATGGACGTAGAACAGGTCGGCGAATCCCCGTCGGGAGTGCCCGTGTATTGCGATGCTCAAGCTGCGTCGGCGGATGCGATCGTGGTGGTTAACCGAATCAAGCCGCACACGACATTCCGAGGCTCCTACGAAAGCGGCTTGATGAAGATGCTCGCCATCGGCCTCGGCAAGCAGCGCGGTGCCGAAACGTGTCACGCGCTCGGTTTTCGCGAAATGGCCTCCCGGGTGCCGGAAGTGGGAGCGGAGGTTATACGCCGGTTACCGGTGGCCTTTGGACTGGGAATCGTCGAGAATGCCTATCACGAGACCGCGGAATTGGTTCCCGTACCGGCTGAACGCATGGTCGAGGTGGAGCCGCGACTACTGGAAAAGGCATGGCGGCTCTACCCGTCCATCGGAGTCCAGAAGATCGACGTGCTCGTTATCGACGAGATCGGCAAGGATATTAGCGGAACCGGGTTCGACACGAACATTGTCGGGCGGTACAGCGTGCCCGAGACTTTCGGTGGGCCGGAAGTTACACGGGTGGTTGTCCTCTCGCTTACCTCCGCGTCGCACGGCAACGCGAACGGGTTGGGTCTGGCCGACTATACGACTCGTCGGACATTCGAAATGATGAGCTTCGAGGCCACCTACCCGAATGCACTCACGTCCACGGTCCCGGCGAGTGTGAAAGTACCGATGGTATTGCCGGGGGCTCTCGAAGCGGTACAGGCAGCGATCCGCACGGCGAATCTCCCGGATCCTCGAGACGTCCGGCTGGTGAGGATCCGAAATACTCTCTGTCTCGATCGATTCGAGATATCCGAGAACCTGCTTCCCGAAGTCGAGCACCTCGATGGTTTCCGTGTTATCGGCGAACCGCATGAGATTGCGTTTTCGGAGTAGTACCTCCCCGCCGATTGCGTTACGACATTACTCGGTCGCAGAACGCCCCTCCTCCCGGGCGACGGGGAAGCGGGAGCGGACGCTACGAAGAGCTACTCTCGCACCTTCGCACCTCAGGGTGAGGCTATCCAACCCTCGAGCAACTGCGCCCGCGTCCACACGTTCAGCGCCGGATCGTCAATGCTCTCCATCCATGTCACAAGCCGGTGACGTAACCGCTGCAGCTCACCTGCCGCGCCGGGATCAAAGGCCAGATTGGTAAGCTCACCCGGGTCGGCGTGGAGGTCATACATCTCATCCTCGGCGGTCATATTCCAGATGTATTTGTACCGTCGGTCGCGCACCATGCGCTGCGAGTAGAGGCCGAACTGGCCGCCGTGGTACTGAGCAAAGATGTCGTCGCGTGGCGACCTATCCTCGCCACGTGCCGTCGCCAACAGGTTTCGTCCCTCGAACGTCGCAGGCACGTCGTCGACCCCCGCGATGTGGCACAAGGTCGTTGCGAGGTCGATTTCGTTGCTGACGAAGGCGCCACACGTTTCGCCGCGTGGGACGCCGGGCCCGCGCACGATCAGCGGCACCCGCTGCACGTCTTCGTACATGATGTAGTGCTTGTCGACCATGCCGTGGCCGCCGCAGGTGTCGCCGTGATCGGAGGTGTAGACGACGGTGGTGTCGTCGCTCAGGCCGAGCTCCTCCAACGCCGCCAGCACACGACCGATCTGGGCGTCCAGAAGGCTCACTTCCGCCAGGTAGAGTGCGACGGTGTGCGCCCAGCGCGACCAGTCCCATCCCTCGACCTGCCAGCTCATTCGTTGCTGTCGCTGGATGTACGGCTTGTTGATCAACGGATCGGGGAAGCTCGGCCATGGCTCGACGTCTGCCGGATCGTACATTTCTGCGAACGCGGCGGGGGGCACGCTGGGCAGGTGCGGCTCGGACGGATCCCAGCGCACGAGCCACGGCCGGCCTGATTGGGCCACCTCGTGTAACTGCCGAATGACATGATCGGCTTCCCATGCCATGGGCATCTGGTGAGGCTCACCGTCGTCGACGTGGCCGAAGAGATTGAAAGGCCCGCTACTCGGTTTGCGGGGTGGGAGACCTTGTGCGGCACGCCAATCGTCGTAGCCGGGTTTCCGCGGCACGTGCTCGTCGAAGCCGTGGTCGGTCGCCGGTACCACCAATTCACCGGCGTACTTGCCGACACGTCGAAGCGTGTAACCGGCATCGCGCATGAGCCGGCTCCAGGTAGCAAGCGAAGCGTCCGCCGGGCGGTACGCTTCCGCCCCGGGGTTCGTTCGGCAACCGTGCTGCGAAGGCCAACACCCGGTCATAAGAGACGCCCGCGCCGGCGTGCATACCGCGCACGGTGTGAATGCGTGCGAGAAGCTAACCCCATCGGCTGCCAGTCGGTCCAAATGCGGTGTGCGCACCAGCGGATGCCCGTGTGCCCCGAGTACGTCGTAGCGATGTTGGTCGGCGTGGATCAGCAACACGTTATTGGACATGATCACATCGTACCGTGCGGCGGTGGTGGGCTCAATTCAGAGTGGGCGGAACAGATAGAAGGTCTGTGCCGGACGCCTTCTACCGTCTCTTCTGTTCGAGATATTGATCGACGGCTGCATCGTTGATGTAGCCGAGCTCAATGGCAATCTCTCCGAAAAGACGGTCGGGAGATTCCGTTTGTTTTGCAAGTACCTCGTCGCGCTGCGCTGCGGTTAGCGCACCGATCTTAACGAGAAATTCGCCTATGCGCTCGCTCGCTGTGTCTTCCAGCATTTGCCCTGGCTCCGATTGTGCGGATGATGTGTTTCCATCATATCGTTTTCGCGGGTGATGGACAACGATGCGTGAGGCGAGTTGTGAGAGGTGGCCGGGCGGCGACCATCATGGTAACCGTCGCAGCGGCGTGGACGTTCGCGGGATGTGTCATCCTGGAGCTTCTTCGCGGATACATGAGCACCCGACAACGCCGGGGAGCAAGGATAAATCTCGATAAATCTTTGCTGATTTTGGACATACTCTCGGCGCAGTCTCGAACATCGTCTGCTAACCTCTTACTTGTCGCGGGCGGGGAGCCCAATACAAACCGCTGCGACAGGGAGAAGCGTTATGAAGAAGCTTATTCAGATTCTGGTTGTTGTCTTTGCCATCGGTATTGTTGCGATCGCGTGTGAGCCGGTCGAAATCGACGAGGACATGGAAGAACTCGAGATGGAGCAGGATTTCTAAGCGCATCGCCGCAACATTTCATATCAGGCAATTCACGGGGCCCCAAAAGGGGCCCCGAACTTTTTCCTGATCACTCCGTGACTCCGTTCCACCGCGGAGCAGCGGCGGGAGCGACGAACACGGTAAAATACACCCCCGCCAGCACGAGCATGATCGCGTATGTCGCCATGAGGGCGGTCGTATTCCACGCTTCGATGAGAGCGCCCGAGATCGGACCTCCCAGGGCCACAGCCGATACCCACAGCAATCGGTAGAGATTCTGGTACGTCGCCCGCATCGATGGATGGGAAGCGTCGTCGACGAAAGTCACGCCACCGGTATATAGGAGGGCAAAGCCGACACCGTGGAGAAGGCTGACAGCGGCAAAGACCCACGTTACCGGCGTAGCGGCAAAGATGACGAAGAGTGCAAGCTTCGTCACCTGGGCAGCAACGCCGAGCTGGATCATACGGGCGGTTCCGATTCGTCGGATCAGCGCACCGCCGTTGAACATGACCGGTATTTCGGGCGCGACCGAGGCGGCGAATGTCAGCCCCATAATGATGAATCCGGCACCGACCTCGTCGAGAAAGTAGCCGGTGAAGAGAAAGGCGCTGTTGACGCCGAGCGACTCGAAGAAGCCGAACAGGAGGAATCGCCGAAAACGCACATTTTCCTTCAGATGTCTCCACGGGATGCGTACCGGTTCGCTACGCATTCGCGCCCCCGAGCCGGAAATCGCTGTGACTCCGACGAAACCGACCGCGAAAAGCGTAAAGGTCCACGCTACCTGGCCGGTTTGCGAAAGAACGACGGCGATAAGTATCGTTGAGATGATGAAGCCTACCGAGCCGAGCAGGCGAATACGCCCGTAGTTTCCCGCCTGCCCCTGCGTGTGGTGGAGGTGCTGAAGGGTCTGCGAATCGATGAGCGGTGCGATCGGATGCAGGCAGAAGCCGGCAACTACCGCACCGACGAGAGTGATCGTAACCGTGTTCGCCAACGACAGCGAGGCGAGGAAACCGGGAACGGCAAGGATCGCTGCCCCGAGCGCGACACCGGCCGCGCAGAGCGTCAGTACTCTGTTTCCGATGCGAAACCGGTCGGACACGTACCCGGCAAGCGGCGTGGAAAGCAACACGATCCCGTTGAACACCAACAGAACAATCCCGACGAGATGATTCGCCGTGCGACCATCGTCGAAGACGAGTATCCGCGAGAGGTAGAGGGTGAAGTACGGTACGGCGAAGCCGAACGCGAAGTAGAAGCCGAAGTTCAGCATCGACACTCGTGCTCGGCTGTACGAGGAGTTCTCTGATTCGTGCATTGTGCTATCGCCGATCGTACCGCGACCGGCGACCGCCTGCATACGGCAGGTAGCTCAATGCGCCCCCGAAACGGGTATCCTTGTCAGGAGGTATGCCTGAACTGCGGCAGATACTCGCGGTTGAAAGCGAACATCTCGTCGGTCATCTTGCGAATCTCCTCGAGGCTGAGGACCGCGGAGGTCAGCGGGTCCATGCAAATGGCATGGAAGACTTTCCTCGGGTCGCCATCGAACGAAGCCTCGACCGTCAGGTCTTCGCAGCGGGCGTTGATGTTGTTGAGGATCGCAAGATGCTCGGGCAACGGTCCGACGTGAATCGGATCGAGCCCGCGTTTCGAGGCGAGTACCGGCACCTCGACGCACGAACCGCCTGGGAGATTGTCGATAAGCCCGGTGTTCAACATATTACCATTGAAGGTGAACATCTCGTTGTCGCCGACGATCGCATTCAGGATATAGGCGGCGTATTCGTGTCCCCGTTCGAGATCGATCTCATCCTTCGAAAGCCACTCTTCAATATCCTTCGTCCAGTCGTTTTCCCGTCGCAGATACTCGTCGCGGATGTAGGCGTAGTGGCCCGGATTCCAGTTCGTTCCGTGGGTACAGTACTTCTCGATGAGATCGGGACGCTTGCGAAACCATGCGTTGTACTCGGAGTTGTGTCCCGAGGATTCGGTCACATAGTAGTCGAGGTGAAGGAACATCTCGTTACGAACGAGCTCGGCGTTGTAGATTTCGTTCCGCTCCTCGATTGCCCGGCGGATGAGCGGGTAGGCGTCGGTGCCGTTCCACTTGTACTCCAGGTACCACGCCTGGTGGTTAATGCCGGCGCAGAGGTAGGTGATTTCATCCATCGGAGCTCCGATCCACTCGGCGAGCATCTCCGCGGTGCCCTGCACGCTGTGACAGAGGCCGGTTATCGGCAATTCGCTTCGAGACTGCATCGCACGGCAGAGCATCGTCATCGGATTGGTGTAGTTGAGCACGACCGCGTTCGGTGCGTAGCGTTCGACATCGCGCACGATCTCCATCATGACCGGTATGGTCCGAAGCGCCCGGAAAATGCCGGCGGGGCCACGTGTGTCGCCGACGTTGATATCGACCCCGTACTCTTTCGGTATCTCGATGTCGTGACGCCAAACCTGTACGCCACCGGCGAGTATCGTGATAACTACACCGTCGGCATCGCGGAGCGCCTCACTCCGGTCGGTGGTTGCGGTCACTTTCGCTTTGTACTTCCCTGCGGCGACGATCCTGTTCACCGCTTGCTCGATGTAGCCGAGGCGTTCGCTGTCGATATCCATGAGGCATATGTGGCAGTCGCTGAACGCCGGGAAGGTCAGAATGTCTTTGACGAGTTTCCGCGTGAACCCGAAACTCCCGGCCCCGATAAACGTGAACTTCTTCATCTCGCTACTTTACTTCGAGTGTGTCGGTCGTGGTATGACTTGAAGTCGGCGAAATATGGACGAAAGTCGGAATCACTCCCCATCGCCCAACTCTTTTCCTGCCGGCGACACCGGCGTCAGTGTTTACTACGCCGGCAGTGAACGTTGTGCCCCCGGGCACCTGTGGGGTGGGTTGCGCGATCACTACCTCGTGCATGTGGTGGAGTCGGGCTTCGGCACCTTTTTCGACTCTCGAGCCGAGCACCGGCTCGGTGAGATGGATGTTTTTCTTGTCTGCCCCGGGCAGGCGGTACGCTATCGCGCTCACGAGAGTCTCCCGTGGACCTATCATTGGATCGGTTTCGGTGGGGCGTCGGCCGGCGAAGTACTCCACCGGTTGTCGCTCCCGCATCGTTCCACGGTATCCTGCTTGCGCTCGTCTCGAGTATTGCGAGACTTTCTGGCCGCGCACGGACGGCTCAAAGCGGAGTTGCGCGGCGGAGACGAGCGGCATCTTGCCGCCGCCGGCGCGCTCTATTCCGTGCTCCAGCTACTTGCCGACGGTCTGGGGCAACCGGTAACAGGCGATTCGATCGCCACCCCGCCGCGCTCGTTCGGGTTGGATGAGCGTGGACTCGCGCGAAGCAGTATCAACCGATACGTGCAGGCAACATATGACTATATCCGCAAGAACTTCTCACGTCCGATGACGATAGAAGAGATGGCGGATTACATCGGCGTCACGCGCAAGCATCTCTCGGCGGTCGTACGCCGCGAATCCGGTAGCACACCGCAGCGACTGCTCGCCCACTTTCGTCTGACCACGGCGGAGCGAATGCTGAAAGAAACCGATCTCAGTGTGGCAGATGTCGCACGCTCCTGCGGGTACAGAGACCCGTTGCTCTTCTCGCGTCGGTTTCGCGATATGTTCGGATGTCCGCCGTCGGCGGTTCGGCCATCTGCCGGACCGCAGTACGCTCGTCGGAGGCCGTGAGGCGCTTCGCGAGCTGTCGAGCGTGTATTCGGGCTCGCCGGTCGAGGGAGGCCGCCGACGTCCGAAAGCTGGTGGGCCTGGTTGTATCCGACTGCTACCACGCGGTCCACCCACCGTCAACCGGCACGGTTGCGCAGTTGACCATCCCCGCCTGTTCACTGGCGAGGTAGACGACGGCGCAGGCAACATCATCAACCTCCGCCAATTCTCCTTTCGGGATTTTGGCGAGAACGAGTCGGCGGAAGTCGGGATCTTTGAGCCGTTCCCGGGTCAGATTCGTTTCGATAAATGTCGGTGCAACCGTGTTGACGGTGATTCCGTACTCCGCCCATTCGACGCCGAGGGCGCGAGCGAGGTTAATGAGGGCACCTTTGGTCGCGCAGTAGACGCTCTGCCCCCGGATTCCCACGAGGCCCGATTGGCTGGAGATGAAGATCACGCGTCCGAAGCCGTTGCGGGCCATCGCCGGAAACAGCGATCGGGCACAGAAAAAACCACCGCGGACGTTCGTGTCGAAATGGTCGTCCCAATTGTCGCGGTCGACATCCTGAGCCGGAGTGGGGCGGTTGATTCCCGCGTTATTGACGAGAATGTCAATGCGGCCGAGCTCGGAGAGAAGCTCCCGTATCGTGCTTTCGATCTGGTCCAGGTCACGGACGTCCAGTGCGCCGGTTACCACCGTACCGCCTGCCCGGCGACACAGATCCGCCGTCTCGTCGAGCTCGACCTCCGGTTTATCGGTGACGGCTACCGTGCAGCCGGCCTGCGCGAGTCGCACCGCGATTGCCTGACCGATTCCCGTGGCCGCGCCGGTCACGAGCGCATGTTTACCTGCTACATCAAACACGTTCCACCTCCGGAAGAAAACCGTGAGCTCTCCGATTTCACTTGCCATTATACACGAGACTTTCGCGGTGAACCCGCAGGCGGAAACTCCCCGCTTCGCACCAGACGGTCAAGTCGGGTAGCATTGCTGCGATGATTATTGCCCACGCGGACTGGTCGGCCCGGCCCGGAAAGCGTTGGATGGCGGTGGCGAGCGGACCGGACGAAGCGCTCGAGGCCGCAACCCCGTGCGAAGTCGGCGCCCCGGCCACGCTTCTCCGGCGACTTGCCACTCGCGACGACGGACCGCTCCTCATCGGCTTCGACTTTCCACTCGGTGTACCGCTCGCCTATGCAGAGCGCGCCGGTGTGAAAAGCTTTCGCGAGCTCCTCGCTCGGGCGGGGAAGGGCGAGCTCGCCCGCTTCTTCGACCCGGCCGAAACGGCGGACGAGATATCCATCGGCCGTCCCTTCTATCCGAGCCGACCCGGTGGCACGAGACGGCAAGAGCTCGTCGAAGCGCTCGGTCTCACCACGTTCCACCAACTCCTTCGCCGTTGCGACCGCGCCACCACCGGTCGCGGTCCGGCGGCCGCACTTTTCTGGACTCTCGGCGCTCAACAGGTCGGACGGGCGGCGATCTCCGGTTGGCGCGATGTCCTGCAACCGGCGCTCGTCGATAAGGAAATCGACGTCGCCATATGGCCGTTCGACGGAGATCTCGACACCCTGCTTGCCCGTCACCGGATCGTCGTCGCCGAGACTTATCCACGCGAGGCTGCGCTCCTGATCGGCCTCAGCGCCCCCGGCGGCGGCTGGAGCAAGCGCTGCCAACGCGACCGAGCCGGCAAAGCCTCGCAGATTCTCCATTACGCCGAGCTTGTGGGTTTGACCTTGGATCCGGCGCTTCGGTGCGAACTGGAGGATGGGTTCGGCAGCGGCCCGACCGGTGAGGCCCGATTCGACACCACCCTCGGCCTGCTACTGATCGCCGGAGTACTTGCAGGTCGATTCCCACCCGGCACTCCGTCGCCGGGCGAGATTCGCAATATCGAGGGGTGGATACTCGGGCAGGAATGTGGGTAATGGAGGCGCGCTCCGGATATATCGCCTTTCAGAGATACTTCATCCACGGACTTACCGCGGGTGCAATAAAATAGCCACGACCGAGAATAGGGAGAGAAACAGAATGAAGCGACTGGCCATGACCGGCATGAATCGGGTCGAAGTAATCGAGTATGATGAAAGACAGTTGGAAGACGGACAGGTGCGCGTAAAGACCGAAATCGCATCGGGGAAACACGGTACCTCGCTCGCCATGCTCGAAAGCACGAACTTCGCCGGTGTGAGCTTCGATCAGGAACGACGACTGTTCGTCAGAAGCGACAATGGTTCGGCGCACCCGGCAACGCCGGAGAAGCCGCTCAATCTCGGAACTACCGCGGTCGGCACAATCACCGAAGTCGCCGCCGATGTATCGCAGTGGAAAGTCGGAGACCGCGTTTTCGGCCTCATGGATATCCGAACCACGAATATCGTTTCGGCCGATAGCCTTTGGACCCTCGGCGATATCGATCCATTGAACGCGTTGTGCATCGAGCCGGCGTACGTGAGTATTCACGCGATCCGCGAAGCGAACGTTCGCTTCGGAGACGCCGTAGTTGTGGTGGGGCTCGGAGCGATCGGACTCATAGCGGTCGCCATGTGCGCGAATGCGGGAGCCGAACAGATCATCGCAGTCGATCCGATCGGGCCTCGTCGAGCACTCGCCGAGCAACTCGGCGCGACAGCGGTTCTCGATCCATCGGACTCCCGGATCGATCCGGCCGAAGTCGTCCACGATCTTACCGGCGGCCCCGGCGTCGACGTCGCCATCGAATGCGCCGGGCGATACGACGCGTTGGATACCTCCATTCGCTCCTGCCGCGTCGGCGGTACGGTGTCGGCGGCCGGCTTCTATCAAGGGGAAGCATCATCACTGTGGCTTGGTCGTGAGTGGCATCATAACCGTTTGAGCATGGTGGTTCCTCACGGGTGCGGATGGGGACACCCACCGCGCGATTTCCCGCGCTGGGATACGCGACGCGCATATGACGCAATCGTCTCACTAATGCGCCAGGGGCGCCTGAATGTGGGAGAGATCATCCAGCCGGTTATGCCCATCGATGAAGGACCGGATGCATACCGACTGATGATCGAAGAGCCGCAGAAGACGATTAAGTTCGCCGTTCAGTTCTGATCGGGACCAAAGGGAGTATAGGACAATGAAAATAGCGATGATCGGCGCCGGTGGATTTGCGAACAGACATCTTCAAGCGCTGCGAAGTATAGAGAGTACCGAAGTAGTCGCCCACGTCGCCCGATCGAGCGGCACCGCGGAAGCCGCTGCGCAGCGTTGGGGTGGTACGGCGTACACCGGCTGTGAGTCGATGCTGGAGAACGAGCAGCCTGATGCGGCGTGGATCACCGTGCCTCCCGGCAGTCACGGGGCCATCGAGGAATTGCTGATCAGTGCCGGCGTACCGTTCTTCGTAGAGAAGCCGCTCGCCGCCGATCGTGAGACCCCCGAACGAATTCACTCGCTGCTCCGCGATCACGATGTGATAGCCGGGGTAGGGTACCACTGGCGTGCGCTCGACACACTGGTTGCGGTCCGTGAGGTGCTGCGAGAAACTCCCGCTCAAATGGTGATCGCCACCTGGCATGGGAACACCCCGCCGCCGGCGTGGTGGCACCGCAGGAGTGAGTCCGGCGGTCAGATGGTCGAGCAGGCTACCCACGTGATCGACCTCGCCCGTCACTTGGTAGGTGACGCGACGGTCCTGGCTGCATCGGCAGTACCGTATCAGAGCACGCAGTACTCCGACGTAGACGTCGATGGCGCAAGTACGGCAACGCTCGCGTTCAATTCGGGTGCAATCGGCACGGTTACAGCGACCTGTGTTCTCCCTCGCACGATCAGTGCCGGCCTCGAGATCATTTGCGACGGAGTCGACATCCACGTTCGCCAGGAGGCGGTGAGCTACGACTTCGGTCACGAACACCGGGAGGAGCGGGTCAAAGCCGATCCGATCGTCACCGAGAACCGCGCGTTTATCGAAGCCGTCAAGTCACACGATTCGAGCAAGCTCTATTGTGACTACGAGGACGCCTTGCGCACACATCGGCTCACGATGGACATCGTCGACAAGACCGGATAAGCCGACCCGGCCGGCGCCGGAAGAGCACCTCACTCCTCCTGCGCCGCCGGCATAAGAATCACCTGTACGAACTCCTCCGCGTCGATGTAGCGTCCGGCCGCCTCGATAACCTGCTCACGCGTCAGGCCGTCGACGAGCTCCGGATAGTCGAGAATCTCACCAAAGCTGCGCCCCGCCTTATGCAGCGAGACGAGGTTCTGCAGCCAGAAGTTGTTCTCGCGCATCCCTTCCTCGTAGTTGCTGCGTTGCACTTCACGTGTCCGGCTGACGTACTGCTCGTCGAGCTCCCCGTCGCGGATGCGCTGAAGCTCTTCGAGAACCAGCTCGGCAAGCTCCTCGGATTCCTCCGGATCGGTACCGAAAATCAGCTGTAGCGCATAGCGCTCCCACGGCCTCTGTACCGGGGATGCGCCGGCGAACGATGTGTAAACCGCGCCGAGTTCTTCGCGCAGGTACTCCTGCATCCTGCGGCGGAGCACCTCTCCGAGCGAACGAAGCAGGTAGTTATCCTCGCGGGAGTAGTTGAAGTCTCCGTGGAACACGATTCCCACCAGACTCTGCGGCGCCACGCCAACCTGCACCGTATCGCGGCGTACTCCACTGCCGTAGCGGTCACCGTGGTCGATGACTTCGCCGGCCACGCCCTCGCCGGGAATCGCTGCGAGATACTCCTCGACCAGAGGACGCAACGTCGCCGGATCGACATCTCCGACGAACGTAAAGGTAAACCGCCCGGGATCGGAGAAGAGATCGCTGAACGCCGCGTGTGCGGAGACCATGTCGAAGTGCTCGAGCTGATCGGAGGTCAGCGGCATCACCCGCGGATTCTCATCCCACAACAGCTCGGTCAGGCGCTTCGACCACTGAAACTGCGG
>PUOG01000052.1 GCA_003552745.1 Spirochaetaceae bacterium | reverse complement strand
GCCGACACTGCGTCGGTCGCAGGCGACCGGCAAGGCGAAGTCGACTCATCGGACGGCCGACCGGCCGCGTGGGAGCGTGAGCGCCAAGCGTTCGCCACCGCTCTGGCGAGCGCCGGTCTCCCCGGCGATATCGACCGCGTGGAAAAGTTCATGCGGGAGGCAATCGAAGGACGGGAATACGCGAAGTTCGTGTTTACCCGCAACCTCTCGTCGGCGATCGACGCAATCGTCGAGTACGGCAAAGAACGCGGACTGTCGCGCCACACGCTGGCGAACGTTCCCCTCGAGGTTTTCCAGGCGCTGCGAAGCGGAGATGCCGCGCGTAGCGATCCCGCCGACTGGATCCGTTCGGTCTCCGAGGAGAATGAGTCGGCACGAGAGATCGCTAATGCGGTCGAGCTTCCTCCGCTCCTGTTCGAGGAGCGCGATATTCACATCTTCGTTTATCCGGGGAACGCCCCGAACTTCATCGGCAGCGGCCGTATAACCGCCGACTGCGTCGATCTGTCCGAAATCGAAGACGACAACGAGGTGAACATATCGCGCAAGATCGTTCTCATACCGCAGGCGGATCCGGGCTATGACTGGTTGTTCGGCCAGGAGATTGCAGGACTGATCACGACGTACGGTGGAGCGAATTCTCACATGGCGATCCGGTCTGCGGAATTCGGTCTGCCGGCGGCGATCGGAGTCGGTGAGCAGGAGTATCGGCGGCTGTCCGGTGCACGTTGTCTCGAGCTCGATGCCGGTAATCAACACATACGGGTAGTCCGCTGATGCGTCGACCGATAATTGCAGTGACGCAGCGAGTCGACGAAGTGGCATCGTACCGGGAGTTCCGCGACTGCGTCGATCAACGCTGGGCGGAACTGTTGGAGCGGTGTGGACTCCTGCCTCTCTTCGTTCCAAACACGTACTCGGAGACCGAGGAGTGGCTCGCGGCATTCGACATTGATGGATGTATTCTCACCGGCGGAAACGACCTCTCGGTGATTCCCAATGCGGAATCGCGCGCACCGGAACGCGATCGCGCCGAGAAGGCTCTGCTTGAGAAAGCGTATTCCGAAACGCTTCCGGTTCTCGGCGTGTGTCGCGGTCTTCAGATGCTGAACCACCATTTCGGTGGCTCCTTGACGCCGGTCGGAGATCACGTGGCGGTGCGCCACACCGTATCCCGTATCGAATCGAAGGAGACGCACGAAGGGGCGCCGGCGGCGCATCTGGAGCGGCACGCACCGATGGAGGTCAACAGTTTCCACGATTACGGATTCCCGGTCGAGAAGACATCACCCCAGCTCGCACCGTTACTCGCAAGCGACGACGGCTGTGTGGAGGCGGTGGTTCATCGGGAGCTGCCGTGGGTTGGAATCATGTGGCACCCGGAGCGCGAAGAGTCGTTCAAGAAGGCCGATATCGGGCTGATCGAGTTGCTTTTCGGCGATGCCGCGGACGAGAAGGGGGTGCGATGACATCGATAATCCTGGCGGCGGGGCAGGGGACCCGGCTGCGACCGTATACCGACGAGCTTCCGAAGTGCATGGTGCCGCTGGCCGGAAAGCCGCTCCTGCACCATCAGATGGACACCCTGGCTGCATGCGGAGCTGACTCGGATATGGTGGTCGTCGGTGGATACCGATCGGATAGACTCGACCTGCGTAATGCGGAGCTGATCACGAACCCGGCCTACGACTCGACGAACATGGTCACGACGCTTTTCTGCGCCCGGGACCGGATGCGTGACGGCGAAGACCTCCTCATCAGCTACGGCGATATCGTGTTCGAACCGGGAGTCTTACGTGCACTGCTCGACGGCGACGGTGGTATCCGCCTGGCCGCCGATCGGCAGTGGGAGCGGCTCTGGAGCACGCGCATGGACAATCCGCTCGATGACGCGGAGACATTCGTCATGGACGCGAGCGGAACAGTGATCGAGCTCGGTAAGAAACCGGGTGGTTACGACGAGGTGCAGGCTCAGTACATGGGGCTTATCTTCGTTCGCGGTGACCAGGTCGCCGATTTCAAACACGCCTACGACGAGCTCGATCGCAGCGCTACGTACGACGGTAAGGATTTCGATAACATGTACATGACGAGCTTTCTCCAGTATCTCATTGATAGCGGGCGCGGTGTGCACGCCTGTCTGGTCGATTCCGGTTGGCTGGAGGTGGATACCACCGATGAGCTCGAGCAGTTCGAGTCGATGGCAGGAGACGGCACGCTCGACGAGTTCTGTCGACTGTCGTAGGCAGCCGCCTCTCATTCGTCCGGTTCGGTCACAAGACGAAGGAGTTGGACCGAACGTGGCGTCACGGTGCCGGAGGCGCACTTCTCTCCGCTCTCCGGTTCTCCGCTGTCGAATGCGGTGTCGATCATCGGCTCCCAGCATTCTCCGGGGCCGGGTAGCTCGAAGTCGACGGCGATGTGACCGGCATTCAACAGCAGGAGGAATGTGTCGTCGGTCTCCTGTTCTCCGGTCTCGGACAGGTGGATCAAACCCGCCTCGCCGCAAATGCGAACGGCAAGGGCGTTCGCATCCGGATCGCGCCAGTCGTCCTCATGCATCTCTTCCCCGTCCGGTCGCAGCCACATTACATCTTTCATGTCCGTTCCCGGTATCACCCGCCCGCGGAAAAAGCGATTGCGGTGAAAGACTATATGGTTTCGCCGGATCGATATGAGCTTCCGTACGAAATTGACGAGATTCTCGTTGTCCACCGCCGAATCCCAATCGAGCCAGCTCAACTCGTTGTCCTGACAATAGGCGTTGTTGTTTCCGTTTTGCGTCTTGGCAAACTCATCGCCGGCGAGCAGCATCGGCGTACCGGAGGAGAGCAGCAGTGTGGACAGCATATTCCGCATCTGCCTGCGCCGCAGTTCGAGTACTTGCTCATCGTCGGTCGGACCTTCAACCCCGCAATTCCAACTGAAATTGTGATCGGATCCGTCCCGGCCGCCTTCACCGTTCGCTTCGTTGTGCTTCTCGTTGTAACTGACGAGATCGTTGATTGTGAATCCATCGTGCGCCGTGACGAAGTTGACGCTCGCCCATGTGCGTCGTCCGCGCCGGTCGAAGATATCGGCAGATCCCGAGAAACGCGCTGCGAGGTCGGCGAGTTGACCGGAATCTCCCTTCCAGAAACGTCTTACACAATTGCGATACTGATCGTTCCACTCCGACCATCCGGGCGGGAAGCCGCCGACGCGGTAACCGTCCGGTCCGGTGTCCCACGGCTCGGCAATGAGTTTCACTTTGCCGAGAACCGGATCCTGAGCGACCGCATCGAGAAAGCCCGCATGCTCGTCGTACGTACCGCCGACTCTCGCGAGGGTGGTCGCCAGATCGAAGCGGAATCCGTCGACGCCCATGACTTCCACCCAGTAGCGCAGCGAATCCATCACCATGCTGAGAACCTTGGGATGCCGGAGCTCGAGCGCGTTCCCGGTGCCGGTGAAGTCGTTGTAGAAGCGCGGCTCGTCGTCCATGAGATAGTAGTATGAGCGGTTGTCGATTCCGCGAAAAGAGAGAGTCGGACCGAGATGGTTGCCCTCGGCGGTGTGATTGTAGACAACATCGAGGATGACCTCGATCTCGACATCGTGCATCTTTTGCACGAAACTCTTGAACACGTTCGTGTCTTCGGGGTTGT
>PUOG01000236.1 GCA_003552745.1 Spirochaetaceae bacterium | reverse complement strand
TCCGCCTTGGCTTCCTTGAGCAGAATCTTGAGATCTCGATCGGTATATCTCGGGCTGTAGTGAATCAGTCCCATCTTCTCCACTCCCCCGGCTCGAGCGGCGAGTGCGCCGGCATCCTTGGCGGTCATGTGCTTTTTCGACTCCGCACTCTCGCGAAGGCTTTCATCGAACATGCCTTCACAAATCAGCAGATCGGAGTCGCGCACCTCCTCCTCCAGTCCGGGTACTGCAACGCTGTCTGTGAGAAAGGTAACTTTGCGCCCGGGACGAGGTCTACCCAGCACCTGATCCGGTTCGACGACCGTCCCGTCGTCCAGCACAACCGATTCCCCGCGCTGCAACCGGGCCCAGAGCGGCCCGCGAGGCACTCCCGCTGCGACGGCACGGTCGGGATGAAATACCCCGCTGCGCTCGTCCTCTATCAGGGAGTATCCGACGCAGGTGCGAGTATGGCGAGCCGGGAATGAGCGGATGTGAAATCCATCCGCCTCGAAAACCACCGCAGGCTTCGACGGATCCTCGATCTCCCTGGTTACAATCTCATAGTTGATGTACATCTCCAGGATGCGGCGGTTCGTCTCGACATACTCCTTTACTCGCGGCGGTCCAAAGATGTACAGCGGCTCGTCGCGGTCCACCTGAGCACTGAGCATGAGCATGCCGGGCAGTCCGGTCACATGGTCGGCATGGCTATGCGTGACGAAAATCGCCGAAATCTTCTTCCAGCGGAGGTTCAGTCGTCGCAGAGAAATCTGGGAGCCTTCTCCACAATCGAAGAGAAACAGCTCGCCTTCGCGCCGAAGCAGCATCGACGTGAGATGACGGCTCGGAAGCGGCATCATACCGCCGCATCCGAGGATAAACGCTTCCATGTTCATGCTCAGGCATCCGGCGGCGCTACCGCGTCTGGCGCTACATCCGCCTCGTAATCGACCTCCGGCAGGTCGAAACCGTGTATCGCGAGAAAATCGTGCCGGTAGCCTGCGAGATCGGTAATCTGCTCGAGATTCTCCGCGGAGACCTCGTTCCAAAGCCGGTGCACCTCCGCCTGCACATCATCCCTGAACTCCCAGTCGTCGATGCGGATGCGGCCGTGTTCGTCGGTCGGCACCGTGCCGTCGCCGCGATAGAGCCTGTCGGCGAACAGCCGATAGATCTGTTGCGTGCAATCCTCGTGAATCCCCTTCTCCTTCATGACACGAAAGAGCACGGCGAGATAGAGGGCCACGACCGGTATGACCGCACTCGAACGAGTGACGACCGCCTTGTTGACCGAGACGAACGCCTGCCCGTCGAGCGCTGCGAGCATTTGAGTGATATCCGAGGCGGTCGCCTCCAGATGATCCTTCGCGCGTCCGATGGTTCCGTTGCGATAGATCGGATAGGTGAGCTCGGGCCCGATATAGCTGTATGCGACCGTTCGTACACCCCGATCGAGAACGTTCGCCTCCTGGAGCGCACGCATCCATAACGTCCAGTCCTCGCCGCCCATAACCTTGACCGTTCCTTCGATCTCCTCCTCGGTTGCCGGAGAGACGGTTATCTGATTCAGCTCGCCTTTAATGGGATCGAGATTGCGTTCGGTGTACTCCCGTCCGATCGGCTTGAGCGCCGAGCGATAGGTGACGCCACTGTCGGGATCGGTACGTACCGGGGATACGAGACTGTAGACAACGAGATCCACCGTTCCGAATGTCCGTCGAATCTCCTCTATCGTCTGCTCCTTTACCTCATGGCTGAAAGCGTCACCCATGATCGTAATCGCCGGCAATCCTGCTTCGCCCAGTCGGCGATCGACATGCACCGATGTATACCAGCCGGCCGTTCCGGTCCGCTTCTCCGACGGTTCGCGCTCGAACGCCACGTTAATGCTACCCGCGCCGGCGGCGAATCCCGCGACCACACGGCTCGAAAGCCCGTAACCGGATGACCCCCCGATCACCAGAATCCGTTTCGGTCCGTCAATCGCTTCTTGAGCGCGAACATAGTCGATCTGTTCATCCACCCACTTCGCCGTTCCGACAGGATGGGCGTTCATACACAGGTTGTTCCGTATCATCGGTTTTATGACCATGCGCGCATCGTAGCCGCACCGAGCGCAACGGCGCAAGACAGCTTCGTGAAACAGCGACTCTCCGTTGACTTCCCGGGCGACGGTCCGTATCGTAGCCGCATATGCAGATCGCGATGCGAACATGGGCATCAATGGACGCCGAGGAGAGACATCGCATTCTCGAGCGCTCAGAAGAAGATATCGAGCAGCTTATCCCGGAGACACGCGAGCTCGTCGAACGGATTCGCGTCGAAGGTGATGAAGCAGTTGCGGAAACCGCACGCACATTCGATGGCGCCGACGTGAACGCGGACTATCTCGCGGTAACCGCCGAAGAGATCGAAGAGGCGCACGAGAAGCTCGGTCCCGAGCTTCGCGAATCGCTCGCTTACGTAATCGAAAACGTTCGCCGTTATCACCGGGGGCAGTGCCCGACCGACGTCAGGATGGTCGAAATCCGCCCGGGCCTCATCGCCGGGGATCGAACTATTCCGATCGACTCGGTCGGCCTCTACGTTCCGCGAGGACGCGGCAGCTTCCCGAGTATGCTCTACATGCTCGCGGTACCGGCGACCATCGCCTCGGTTCCACGAATCGCGATCGCCACCCCCGCTCTCGAGGACGGATCGATCGACCCTGCGTGCCTTGTTGCAGCCGACCTCTGCGGAGTGACCGAGATCTATCGAGCAGGCGGCCCGGCGGCGATCGCCGCGTTCGCATACGGGACTGAAACAATAGCCGCTGTCGACAAGATCGTCGGTCCCGGCAGTGCGCGGGTCACCGCCGCAAAACGCATTGTCGCCGGAACGGTTGACACCGGTCCGCCGGCCGGTCCGACCGAAAGCGTCATCGTCGCCGATGCGAGCGCCGATCCGTGGAAGGTCGCTCTCGATCTCTGCATCGAGGCGGAACACGGGGCCGATTCCCAGGCGCTGCTGATCACGCCGAGTAGCCCCATAGCCGAGGCGGTGGCCGAGATCGTGCCGGAGATCGTCGCCGCGCTCCCCGAGCCGCGCCGGGGTTTCGTCGAAGCGGTGCTCGGTAACTACGGCGGCATCATCATCAGCGAACATATCGAAGAGGCGTGCGAGATCGCCAACCGGTTTGCCTCGGAGCACCTGCAGATTCAGGCCGCCGACCCGTGGTCCATCGCATCGAAGATCCGTCACGCCGGAGAAATTCTCATCGGAGAGAACACGCCGTTCAGCGTAGCCAACTATGCGACCGGGGCCAATGCGGTGCTTCCTACCGGAGGGTGGGCGAGAAGCTACGGCAGCGTTTCGGTACACGATTTCATCAAGCGCACCTCGATTATTCACGCATCTCCGGAGGGATACTCGCAGCTTTCGCCACACACCGCACGCCTTGCCGAATATGAAGGGTTCTCGGCCCACGCAGCCGCGATACGGATGCGCTATCGATCCATGTAGTTATTGAGAGATGATGGTGTCCACAGCACCCGCTTCGGCCGACGATGCGTTCGCCTACATCGAACACTTCGTGAATCTCGAACGAGGCAGCTATAAGCCGCGCGAGTACCGCCTCGAACGCATGGCGCGGCTCCTCTCCGAGTTCGGGCAGCCGCAGAACGGGATTT
>PUOG01000270.1 GCA_003552745.1 Spirochaetaceae bacterium | reverse complement strand
GCCACTTCGGACTCATCACACCAGAACGATCGAACGGGTCGACACTCATTGATTATCCGGTTTGCCATCTCTTCGATGTCTCGCTCGACCTCGGCCGGGCAACTCGTAGCCGCGAATTCAATCGTCGTATATTCCGACCCCTGGTGGACGCTGACAGTCTCGAATCGTGCGACCTCGAGAAAGCACGCACTGAGAATGTGCTGACCGGTGTGCTGCTGCATGTAGTCGAACCGTCGCGACCAGTCGATCCGTCCTTCGAGCAGCCCATCACCCGGATCCGAATCGACCGCGTGCCGGACCTCTCCGTGCTCGTCTTTCCGGACCGCCGTTACTCGCGAATCGCCGAGCCATCCGGTATCGCTCGGCTGACCACCGCCCTCCGGATAGAACGCTGTCCGGTTGAGTGAGAGCTCGAGGACACCGTTTTCGGTCGTACGCCGGTCGGTAACCGTCGCTTCGAATCGGTCGAGATAGGAGTCGTGATGGTACAGAAGATCCGCCATTGCCATACGCTACCATAGCCGTAACTTTGACGCACGGGAACCGGCGCGAGTACTATACCAGCGTGTCTGGCTCATCGGTTCCGCGCCTCCTCTTCCCGGGCACCCGGGAGGAGTATCCTGTGTATCTCTCCGACCACGCGGCAGAAGATCTCGGTCTGCATGAGCTCGCGTCGCATTTCCAGGGAGAAGGGCTCAGCATTCGTGAAGCGGTGGAAATACTTCGTACACCGACCTACGATCCGGAGACGCTGCACTATCGGCAAGCGGCGTTCAAAGACTTCCGCACTCTGCCGCAACTGCGAGAGACATTCCGCGAGCTGCTTCCGCGTTTCGACGAGCTCGCGGCCTTTGGGGCTGCTCGGCGGGATGCCACCTCACCTCTGCAACAGACGATCTGGAGACTCAGCGAGCTCGAACTCCTCGTCGAGTGCGCGGAGAAACTGAGCAGCGCACTCGACTCGGAGAAGAGACCCGAATCGACGGCGCTGAACGACATCGCCCGTTATCTCGATGAGATGCGATCGCGAACCGAATACCAGACGATGCGCGCTCGGCTTCCCGAGCTGCGAAAAGGTCTGCAGTACAAGCGCAGCGTCACCCTGGGCGTGAATCTCGATGAGAAACTGCGTCCGGTGGAGGTCGCCGTGCTCGACATCAACGACCGACCGTTCACCGAGCGCAGCCTGATCGCCCGCCTGTTCGGGTACAATCGCGACTACTCGGTGCAATCGAACGTGCTCAGCACTCCTATTCCGTCCGAGCTCTCCGCCCAACCGCGGAGTCGTATTCCGCTTGCACCGCTGTTTCAGGAGATCGAGCAGCTTCTGTCCGGCGCATTGCGCCCGATTCAGCGCGAGCTCCGTGCGTTCGTGCATGAAAATACCTCGATCTTCCGTGGCCTCCGGGTTGAGGCCGCATTCTTTCTCGGTGCGGTCCGGCTCGCCGAACGTCTCGAGGCGATGGGACTGCCGACATGCCTTCCGACCATACACTCCGGAGTTCACTCCGAGACGATCGAGGGGATGTACAACATCCATCTCGCGCTTCGCAGCGAAAAGAGAGGGAGGAGCGGCGAGCCGGTGGTCGTAAACGATCTGGAGTTCGCCTCCGACCGTCGCTTCTACGTTCTCACCGGACCGAATCAGGGGGGGAAAACGACGTTTACGCAGGCGGCCGGTATCGCTTACGTCTTCGCGCAGTCGGGGCTGTTCACACCCGGACGATCCGCCGAGCTCAAACCGGTCGATGTGATCGAGACCCACTTCCCTACCGCTGAACACGGCAGTCTCGATACCGGTCGACTCGCCGACGAAGCGAGACGCCTTTCACAAATAATCGACGCCATTACCGATCGGAGCCTCGTACTGCTGAATGAGAGCTTCGCGAGCACCAGTCCGCACGAGGCGGTATCGCTCGCGGCTGAGATCCTTCGGGTTCTCTCGGAAACCGGTGTTCGGGGGGTATACGCGACACATCTGCACGAGCTCGCCCTCCGTTGTCAGGAGTTCGGGGCCGGCGTAGCTCCGCTTACCGCGGAAGCGGTCGTGGAAGGGGAGTCGGCAAAGCGAACGTATCGAGTGCGCCAGGGAAGCCCGGATGGCGACAGCTTCGCGCGGGATATCGCGCTCAAGCACGGGCTGAGCTACGAGCAGATGAGGACACGGCTTCGCAAGCGCGGACTCCTCCGAGATGATCGGGCGTCCGACAATCGGCCGAACCCATCACCCAGAGACTCTCAGAAGACCTCGTAAGGCCTCACCGTATCGAGGATAACCATTGCACGCACCTGAACGCGATAGGAGCCGCCCGACATACCGAATACCGGCGGCCGATCGAGCAGAACTCGCGCCTCGATCTCCGCCGGGCGGGAACGGTGTCGGCTTCGCGCATGCCGGTGAACCGCGTCGACGATCGCATTATCGAGGGCATCGTGGAGCGCCTCCGGTCCGCCATGGATTCCGGCGCTGCCTTCGCCACCGGCTCGTGAGACCGATGCACCGCGAAAGCCGTCCCGATAGCGGGCCTGATCGCTATCGAGATCGTATCGGAGGTCGAGGAAGAGCCGTGACTCCGTCTCTCTCGTATCGCGAATCGTAAGCCGGCGATCTCCCCACGGCAGCTCGCCGCGCAGATCCACTGAGCTGCGACGTTCTACCCCTCTATCGGGATCTGCCGGGCGATAGGTGACGTTGTAGCCGTACACCATCCCGGAAAAGGACCTGCGGGCAGATTCGAGCGCCCGCTCGGCCGCATCCCCACGGTCCCAGCGACCGGTTCCTTCCTCCGGGGCGACAAACGGTTCGAGCTCGGCCCAGAACTCCCCTTGCAGGAAGTTGGCTGCCGTCGCGGTGCCGACCGCGAAGCACGCGTACAAAGTCAGTACCGCTGTTACCCGAGCGCCGACCGCCGCGGAATTGAAGCGTAGCATTTCGCTTACCGGTATCGGCAGACGAGGCGTCGGTGATTAATTGCGAGTGGGGAGTCGCAGAATTGGCGGTCGGAGTGGCGTTACAGTGCCGTACGCGAGCCGACTACTCCCTTCCGGTGAACACTCGGAGCGGGCTGATTCCCAGCCGGACACGAAAGTAGATATAGGCGACCACGAACCCGGCGAGGTGCGTCAGGTGGGCAACGCCGCTCTGCGGGTTAGAGATTCCTCGAAACAACTCAAGCGCGGTGAAGCCGATAACAAGCGCCGGCGCCTTGATCGGCACGATGGCGAACAGGAATATCGTCGAGTCGGGATAGAGCGTTGCGTATGCGAGCAGTGTTGCGAAAACCGCACCCGATGCGCCGAGCAACTGAATGTGGAAGGCACCGGAGACGAGGTAGACGAACAACGACAATACACCGGCGAGCAACCCGGATATGAGGTAGAACACGAGAAACTCGGTCGAGCCGAGTCGACGCTCCACCTGCGTTCCGAAAATGAAGAGACCGAACATATTGAAGAGTATGTGCGCATAGTTGGTCGGCGAGTGCACGAACATATAAGTGAACGGCTGCCAGAACATCCCCAGGCGCATCGTCTCGATCGGATTCATCGCCAGAATCGTGGTGAGCTCCATAACGAAACTCGTCAGGGCGAACACGATAACGTTGGCGGCGACGATCCACAAAACCGCGTTGTACTGCTGATAGGAGAAAGGACGACGGATTACCGACCTGCGTC
>PUOG01000200.1 GCA_003552745.1 Spirochaetaceae bacterium | reverse complement strand
CGCCGCAGCCGATTATCACCAGTGGATACTCATCCGACATCGCACCGTCAAGTCTACACGATTATCGCTGACTTCGAAATCGAAGTTTCGGTCGGTATACGCTCTGAAGAGCTATCCTGGCAAGCGTTGACAGCGTGGTGGGAAGCGCGGACTTACGACTTCGTCTGCGCCGCGAGTCCTCTCCCGGGGCCTGGCCGAGAGAATCAAGGTCCGTCTGAGAGACAGTGCGCCACGAAGCGAAACGTAAACGCTTTTCGTCGAGATTGGACGCAGCGAAAAGGCGCGCCGGACGGCAAACGGCGCAGAGCGCCCGACCGACACCCTCCCGCGGTTCGGCGCCGACGAACGGCGCCAGAACGAGCGAAATGCGCATCTCGGCTCCGTTGTAGGTCGGGGCGCTCGATGCGAGATGTCCGCCGGAATCGATTACCGCCGCCCGACCCGCTCCACGGCCCCAACTCTGCACCGACCACTGCGCGCCGTCATACGTACCGAACGGATTTAGATCGAAGCAACGTGTCCTGCCCGGATACACGACTCCGCCGGGCGTAGTAACCGGGGCACGTATAACCCTGCTCTCCGGGGCCACAGCGCGGAGCGGAATGCCGGCGAACGAGCTGCGTACGCCTTCGTCAAGCCCTACGGCCAATCCCATCCCGTCGACCGATAGCCCGACAAAGGGTTGAGAAAGATGGTTGTTGGCGGAAGGGAAGAGCCAGTTCGCCTCGGAGTGACGGTGGTAGTCGAGCCGATAACCTGTCTGGTGTCCGAGCGCGTTACGCCGGCTCACCACTGCTCCTTTAGAGTCCGTCTTCCCTTCGTATTCGACCCGAGACAGGCGAAGCGGACAAGGCTCCACCGCCTGCCAGCGCGAGTCGAAGGCGCGTGCGAGATCCGGCACGTCCGGATAATCCCACGTATCGCAAACGGTCGTCGGCAGAGTCACCGCCCCGTCCACGAATATGACCGGTACATCTCCGATCACGCATTCGACGAGGTTCCACTCGAACGCACCACCCTCGATCTCATCCGGTAGATGCAGTTCGCCCGAGAGGCCTACCACATTGTGGCTCCCGTTTCTGGTAATGGAAATCCGATCGGCACGATACTCGCGCCCGGAGTACCTGATTGTTGGAACGAAACTGTCCGCGTGCAGAAGGGTACGTCCCCGGAAGGCGACCACCAGGCCGCCGTCGCGGTCTATGATCGTAACCCCTTCGGTATCGTTTCGCTGCGGCTCACTCGAGGAAATGGCGACTCGAACATCGTTTCCACCCGAAGGAGCTCCGATCGAGCGCACGCTCAGCCGCTTCCCGGAGACTTCAGCCGTCAACTCGTGACGATCGATCCGATCGTACACACTCTTCGGCAGAAGCGCCAGGTGCGGCAGCACCTGCGGGTCGGGCCACCGCTCCGACGAACTCACGACCCCCAACAGCCGGCGATCCCCGTCGACGATTTCGATCCGATGTCCATTGCCCGCCGCGCGCTTGGCCGAAGACAAGGCGCCACCAATCGTATCGAGGACGGTTTCGTGACAACTTTGGAGGCGCTCGATGAGCGCTTTGCACAATCGTTCGCGAGCCGGTGCAACAAATGGTGTAGCCAGTCCAAAGCTCGTTGTCGAGAGAAGTCGCAACCGGATTTCGAACGCATCGCGAATCGAGTCATCCACGACTTGTCGCTGTCTCTCCGACAGAAGATCGGTCAGGTTCTGAGCAGCGGCGGCCAGCGCGCGATCGTCGGAGATGGCACTGTACACAATCGACGAAGACACTTTTTCCGACCACGAAGCGTACCCGTTCCACGCACCGTCGGCGGTATCCTGACTGAAGGAGATCGATCCGGCATCTTCGTGCGTCTCGAAATACTCTCCGAGCGTCGTGAACCGGACGAAGTCCAGACGCTCGATCGACTCGATCATCTCCGAAAGCCCACGCGTGTTCGGGAAGATGCGAAGCGGCTTCGGAACTCCGAGGCCGCTCCACAACTCGCTGTCGGCGTCGAAGTTAATGAAAAGGAGAACATCACCGGAGATCTCTCCGGAGCGCTGTAGGCGGTGCAGTTGCTTCACCCAGTGCCGCAGGCTGACATGTTCGATTATGTCGGCCGGATGATAGGTCGGAAGCACGCGGAAGCTCTCTCCCTCTTCGCGTTCGAGGCGAAGCGGATTGTGTGCCTGTTCGGCACTCAGAGGCTCGACGAAGAGCCGAAAGGCATCGAACGGTGTTGCGCTGTAGTAAAGGCACACCGCGTCGATGCCGTGTTCGCGATAACGGTCAAACGAGCCCCCGGAGGTCATCATCTCCTGCGGACGCACTATACCACTTACGGAGGTGAACAGATCCTCCAATCCGCTGCCTGCATCGTTCGTCCGCGATCGGCCCAGGACCGTGTCGAGCTCGTCCCGCTGCATGGCGCTCACCAGGCCGTTGTTGTAACTCATGTAGATGACTTCATCTCCGGCCTCGTTCACCCGTCCGCGTATGCGTTCGAGTAGAGCCGGATCATGAACCGAGATACACTCCTCTATCGAGAAGAGTTGCTCGGTATCCCACACGGCCGTCACCGGCACGCCACGCGTGTTCGCTTCATCGAGCGTATCCAGTATCGACCGGATCAGTCTGAGGTCCTGGCCGAACCCGTGCTCGTCGGGAGAATCACCTCGATAGCTATGATAGGTGTTGATGTGAAAGCCGAAGGACACGTAGACGCACGGTCCCTGCCGATGTTCGCTCATTTTCGTTACTCCGAACAGCTTCGTACTCGTTGTTCCCCGAAGGGTGCAGACCGCGGATATTAGCATGCACGAAGGCTCACGGGAAGACGCGGGAGGACGACACCACGCCTCGATAGACGGTCGTGTTCGGCTGTGATAGCTTCTCCTTCGTGAAATCCGACCCAACCGAGACCGATCGAACTCTGTTGCACCGACGCTCGAGAACGCTTATCCCGTCTCGCACTCCGGCCACGATCGCGATAGTGCTCATCATCGCCTTTTCGGCTCCCGGCTATCGCCTCTCTGCCTCGGATACGTCCGACCGTGCGGGTAGCGCCGGCGGACAAGCGGATAACTCGCCCGAACGGTCGATACCCGGCCTCAGCCTCGACGTCCACCTCTCCGGCAATCTCGGTACCACGCCGATGTTCGAGTCCCGGGGGACCTACCTCGCGCACGGGTTTGCCGTCCGCTATGACTCCCCGGAGAGCGGCATCTACGGCGCGGTCGATCTGCGGGCCTCCGGCGACGATCGGTACGAGGGGGCCGCCGCAATCATGAACATTCCGGGCTACGATGTGTACTACGTTGCTCGAGAGGCCGGCCTGGGATACGAGGGGCGTCCGCTTTCGGGCCGGATCGGGCGATTCCCGCACGGCGACGTCGTCGAAAGTCCGTACTCGCTGTTCGTCTCCAGCAGGCTCAATTCCGCCTTCCTGTACGAGCTTGACTACCGCTCGGAGCGGGTGCGCTTCCTTACGCGTTCGGTCGAACTGACCCGTAACAGCGATCTCGGCTACCCCGACAAGAGCATCGTCTTTCAGACGTTCGCCTTGACCGGCCAACGATGGGAGGTCGGCTTTCAGGATGCGATTGTCGCCGTCCCCGCACGAGAAGACGGCGAACAGAGAAGCGACGGTACCGGGCCGCTGTTCGTGCCTGAGCTGTTCTTCAGCCCGCTTCCCGGCT